>JAAUTT010000207.1 GCA_012031335.1 Bacteroidales bacterium
TGGTGGGCGGGTGTTTTGTTACATACGGTTTTTATGTTCAAAACAATAAGTTTCTGGATACAGCATAATTTCGAAATTCAGCATTTTAACCCTGCCTGGTTTATTCCGGTTGTGGGTAATATCCTGGTACCCGTTAGCGGAGTGGATTTTGCCCCGGTTATTTTTTCCTATTTCTATTTTGCTGTAGGTTTCTTTTTCTGGATTGTCCTTTTTACAATTTTCCTTTACAGGGCTATCTTTCACGTTCAGCTTCCCGAGAAATTTATACCTACATTTTTTATTCTGCTGGCACCTCCGGCGGTGGGCTTCATTTCGTACATGCGCATTGCAGCGAGTTGGGATAACTTTTCAGTGTTTCTGCTTTTTATGGCCTATTTTTTTATAGCCTTGCTGGCGGTTATGTACAAAAGTTTCACCAAGCTTAAGTTTTTTATGTCGTGGTGGGCTTTCACCTTTCCCCTTACGGCGGCTACTATTGCCAGTACCCTTGCTTATCAAATTACACATTATACATTTTTTAAACTAATTGCCTGGGTGTTACTGGTAGTTTCAATAATTGCAATATCCATTGTTGCACGATACACATTTGTACATGTCCGCAAGGGCGAAATATGTGTAAAAGAGGATTAAAATTTAAAATCATAAACAAGACCTAATCATTATAAAATGAAAACAAAACTCACAGCCATTGTTTTTTTGGTATTTGGATTACTTGCCGGCATTGTTTTTACCGGAATTGCGATAAACCTCTCGGCAGGTAAAATGATTCTCAAAGAGATGAAGAGCCCTTACGATTTCGAGAAACGGTAGAAACCATCACAAACAGGATCAATATGCAACCCGGTTGGCATGTGGTTACGGTAATAGATCAGAATAAGGAAGTTCAGGCCAACGGGGGCAAAGCTATCGGGAAATATAATATTATTCAATATTGCAACGGTAATTCTTCGGCCGTAATGTTATCATCCGACGACCGCAAACCCATAGGTGCCATGATGCCTAAAGCCTTTGCCGTGTATGAAAAATCGGACGGACAGGTTTATGTTGCCACATCCAACGGAGCGGTGATGGGAAAACTTTTTGGCGGCGAAACCGAAACTTTAATTGAAAAGGTTTCCCTCGAAGTAGAAGAAATGCTGCGTTTTATGAATTTCAAATTCAGTTTATTTTAGAATGAAACCTGCAAAATTCAGTATGTATAAGCCGGAACCCGAAACTCCCGGAACAAGTTATACCTGCTCCAAATGTTTAAAATGTGTGGCCTCGTGCCCTAATGGAAGTTTACAATATAAAGTGTAATAATTTAAAAACATACAAACCATCATGAAAGAATTACAACCAGTGAACCAGCAAGTAGTGCTGGATATTACAGAGTCGAACCAGGAACAACGCACCGCTTCGGGTATCATTATTCCCGATACTGCAAGGGAAAAACCCAAAATGGCTCCGGTTGCAGGAATGAGTGTAATTGATAATCCCGAAATTAAGCCGGGGGATATCGTTCTTTTTAAGCCTTACAGCGGAACGGAGATAGAATTCGAAGGAAAGAAATTTTTGATTCTGCCCTATTCGGATATCCTTGCCAAAATTGTAGAAACAGAAGAAATTTAAGATATAACGAAGAGTAGTATCGCCGGGCTGTCCTTTGTCATTTTTATCAAAGCGCCGACATAAAAATAAGAATGAAACGCTGTCAGAATCGTTTGGACAGCCCGCGATATTATATTTTTAAAACAGGCGTATAGTGAACAGATATGGGAAAGTCGACGGTCGACGGACGACTGTCCACAGCCAATACAACGCGGGATCATATTTAATATCAAAAACTAATCGGAATAAATTTCAATTTTAATTAAAAAGAAATGAGTCTGGCAGGTATTCATAACGTTGATGAAAAGCATGTAATTCCCGAATGCTGCGTATTTTCGGGCGAAGCGGTTAATTTTGCCCAGGCACAGGCAGGTGAAGTATGTGTTGATATAGGCTGTGGCTCAGGAGCTGATGTTTTCAGGATGGCAACAGAAGCCGGTGACATGGGTTTTGCCTTTGGCGTTGATACCTCAGGCGAAATGATACAAAAAGCATTTAAAACAGCCGAAAATTCCGGGATTACCAATGTCGATTTCATCCATTCCGAAATTAAGCATATCCGTTTGGGAAGTAACCTGGCCGATCTCATCATATCCGACTGTTCCATCAACCTGGATGATAATAAAAAGGCAGTATGGGCCGAAATTTACCGCATACTTAAAAAAGGCGGAAGGTTTGTTGTAAGCGATTTTTATATTACAAGCAATGAAAGAGGTGTTATTCCCGATACCCAACCTCACGAATCATGCAGTGGCCAAACTGTTTCCCGGGGAGAATACCTGCAAATGCTCTACGATACAGGATTTGTCTCCGTCAGAATTCTGGAGGAGTCGACCCCTGTAAATGCAGCCCGGGATAACATCGTCAATTTTATTGTAAGGGGCGAAAAACCTGGTGAAGTTCAATCCAACCGCTGTCGGTTATAATTAAAACGACCTTTAAAATTTTAAATATGAAAAATTAATCATTTCAACATTAGTCTCAACCTTTTTTGTTTTAGCGGCTTTCGCTCAGCAGAAGCCAGCGGGCTCAGGAGATGTTATACATCTTAGCAACGAGCAATTCAAAAAAATGATTTTCAACTACGAAGTCAACAAGGAGTGGAATTACCTGGGAGATAAACCTGCCATTATCGATTTTTATGCCGATTGGTGTGGTCCTTGCCGAATGATGGCTCCCCGGCTGGAAGAAGTTGCAAAGGAATATGCCGGTAAGATAATTGTTTACAAGGTCGATACAGAAAAAGAAAAGGCCTTGTCAGCAAACCTGGGTATTCAAAGCCTGCCAACTATTGTATTTATCCCGCGGACCGGGAAACCCCAGGCTACCATGGGAGCACTTCCCAAGGAATCACTTGTAAAAGCAATTAATGAAGTCTTAATGGTTAAATAATATCTTAATACCGGAACATATGCAAACAACAATGGTAATTATCGGCCTTATTATAATGGGCTTTGGCGTGATTATGTTCATTTCCAGAGCTAAAATGAAAAATCTTCCTGTGGTTGCCGATCATGAACACATTATAACCTTAACGGATAAAAACTTCAGTCATCAAACAAAAAATAATACGATCCTGATTGATTTCTGGGCAAGCTGGTGTGCTCCCTGCCGGATGATGGCCCCGGTGTTGAATGAGGTGGCCAGTGAGCTGGATGGTAATTTTAAGGTCGGGAAAGTGAATGTGGAACAATATCAGTCCCTGGCTCAAAAATTCAAAGTCCGGAACATCCCGACTTTAATTCTTCTGAAAAACGGAGTAGAAGTAAACCGTTTTGTCGGACTAAAAAACAAAGAATTCCTGTTAACCCAGATGCGTAGTCTCTAACTGACGGCGCCCTCTGCTAAATTTATTCATATGGCTTATACCATTAGTCCCAAAGCATGCCCGCAAAATCACAGGTGTCCGTTAATTAAGGTTTGTCCTGTTGGCGCAATAACCCAGGATGGATTCGGGTTACCGGTAATCGATGAGGAGAAATGCATCGAATGTGGGTTATGTAAAATTTCGTGTCCGCTGAAAGCTGTGTTATTACAAGATTAGGTGATGAATTTTTTAGAAACATTCTACTTTGACAGATTTGGATAATGGTGAAAGAAGAATACCTTATGCCACAAATGCACAAATGAAAATGTAAGAAAGGATAATAAGGAAAGAGAAATAGTCACGAACTGACTGCTTGCAGTCAGCCAACGAATAATTTATACGTGCACCCACCTGCCAGTCGAGCAGGTTCGTGGCTATTTATAAATTATTGTTTTGATAATTTTTAATGTTCAGTAGAATTAATATGTAATAAATAATTTTTGCCATGAATAATCTCATTAATGATAACAATGCCACAATGGTTAAAACGTTTTTTCGTTCGTGGCGATTCTGGAAGCCGTTTATAGCCACAACAGCCGGTGCACTGGCAGGCTTTCTCTACTATTATTATATTGGTTGCACCTCCGGAACCTGCCCCATCACCAGTAATCCATATATCAGTACATTCTGGGGGGCTTTGCTGGGTTTCTTTATTGTCAGCAGTCCATGCAGTAGTGGTAAGTGCTAGGAATTAACAGGTCGAAAACCCTTCCCTGCATCTATTAATTTCCTTTTAAGGATATAAAACCTCTCCGGTAACGCTATATTATCCCGTGTGCAAGGGATTATATACCCTTAAAGAACTATATATTATCCCTTGAATAAGGGAATATCACCACTTGTGTAAGGGGTTATCACCCCTTTTGTATGGGTATAATATCCCTTATGCAAGGGGATAATGCCTGTAATTCAATTGTAAGCGATCCTGATTACTGTATAACTTAGGGTTGGTTAAGTTTCTGCTTTGTCATACGGATTATAACAAGCTTTGCCCAATTCCGAAAATGCCGGATGAGGATCGGAAAATAGCTTAATTTATCATTAATTTGTACCGCCATTAAACAAAGAGCGCAGAAGGATTGCTTCTGCGCTCTGGATTAGTTCTTTGATACTTTATTTACCTGCTGTATTAGCAGCACTTTTAGATGCCTGGCTTGGCCGACCCGGAAACTGGGCCGACAGATCCTCATAAATTGACTTTGCACCATTCACATTCTGTTCGGCCAGAAGCTTTACGTTGCGGTAGTAAGCCACACAACTGTTATAAATATCGGAGCCCAGTAACATCATGGTGTCTTCGGTAAGGTCACTTAAGGCCGATATCTGAGTAAAGATAGGCCGTAACATCTGACGGGCATTAAAGTCCCGCTCTGTTTCCTCCACATCTAAAAAGGAGGGATTAAAAGAAGGCTTGTTACGGATGTAGTCCATGGTTTTTTTCGACCAGTTCTCAGTACGGTTACCCAGCCGGGCAAATTCCTGACGCTCTTCGGGGGTAAGACTCATACATTTGGTCCGCAGAATTTCTTCGATCGCCGTAAGGTTTTGGGTTAATTTCTCAAGTTCTTCGGCAGTGAATTCTACTGAAATTGAATTTCCTAAAGCCATAATAAATAAAATTTAAATTAATAATCAGCAGGGCCCGCCGGCCACATCGGCTAAATCGGCAAAATTTTCTGATGACCTGCCGGTGGGTTACCTGTTTATTGTTGAATTCAGTTCACAATCCCCTAAACCCTTTCAATATAAAAAGGGGACAAATTGACTGTCGTCTGTGATTCGTTTTCCATACTTGCATTTATTTTATTGGACCTGGCCAATTTAATTGCCGGCTAAACATTCCTGTGTTGGTCGTCCGTCATCAGGGGTTTGCCGACTCCAATTTTCAGTATCGACCATCGGTTAATGCCAATACCTGATTCAAACCTATACTGTTCCTGATTTTCTATTCGGGGTAAATGATAATTTCGTTGGCCTGCTCACAATCAGATTTTGTAATTGGTTTAGACAAAAATAAAAAAAAAATTATAAATAGAAGTCACGAGGGAAATAATTGGAGGTGAGAGTGCCGTAGCAGGATACCACAGCATTAAAACAAAACAACCGCTGATAATTTTTTTACCAGCGGTTGTTCATTTACTTAAGTGGAGCTGGCGGGAGTCGAACCCGCGTCCAAACAAGAAACACGAATGCTTTCTACATGTTTATCCGATAATTGGTTTTCGAAGTCAGCCTGGCCATCGGCAGCCGAACTAACCCTTAGTCCTTTTAGTTTCGCACGGGAACCAGGACCTTCCCCGAACTAGTCTATACTCACGAGCACCACTGAACCGGAAAGCGTAAGACAGGCTCGCCGAGTGATGTCTTGTCCCAAGCTCTAAGCGAGGGATTAAGCTTAATCTACTCTATTCGATTAAGCAGCAAGAGCGTAGTTATTTTCGCCTTTTATTGTTTGTATCCCCAGATTAGCGAGCGGTTGACACGTGGCTCGACATGCTTACATTCCCATTTGCCTTGCTGTCAAAACCAGACAGCCCCAGATTTTTGAAATGCAGGCTGCAAATGTACAAAAAGTATTCCATTTGAATATCAGTTATGCAATTGCAAATACCGAAAGTCTAAAATAATACTGGGTTCTTAACCCTTTTGCCTGAAAAATTCTTTAGATGGGCGTTGTTTGCGATAACGTTTAATCGAAGCAGTTGGGCGAAGGATTTCCTTCGCTCAGTTATCTTGGTAGCATTTGCTACCATAACGATAAAGACATGAGATTTGCTACAATTCAAATAGAAAATGCTATTAAGATATATTATCGTAGACAGCGTCTGTATTTATTTGCTCAGTTTTTGTCGAGCTATACACAGAAAATTAGATTTGAATAAAAAAAACATGCCACATGGATGTCTGATACGGAATCAACTTGCCCTGTATTTCAGGTGGTGCAATGGGTCGATGTCTTTACCGGAAAGATCTACAGGGATATTGTTATCGAAAGTTTAGATATTGTCAGTAGAACAAAGGCCTTGAAATATATGCTTATGTGATTAGGAGCAACCATATCCATTTGCTTGCCAGGAACAAAGATGATAATTTGAGTGATGTAATCCGCGATTTGAAAAGGCATACCAGTAAAAAGACAATAGAAGCAATTGAAAAAAGAAACGAAAGCAGAGGCGATTGGTTATTATTTGGCTTTCCGGTGCGCAGTAAAAGGTCATAGACGTAACAAACGGGGGGAAAGTCTGGGTTTTATTTCATAATAAACCTGCCAAACGCAGCAGTTCGTCCAGTTCTATATCGGAAATGCTTTCTTTGTCACCTTTATCGTAGATGGAAAGTAAGAAAATTGATTCAGCAACAATTTTAACACAGGTTATAACACGGCTTCCACCGCTTTTGCCTTTACCTTTTGAGGAAATAGCCATGCGGATTTTATAACAATCCTTACCAAGTGCCTGTCCTTGTTTGGGTTCTTCTTTTAAGGAATCAACCAAAGCCTTGAAATCGTTCTTTATGGACGGGTATCTTTTGGAAAGCCTTTTCAGTTCCTTGTCGAAAAAATTGGTGGTGTATACATTAAAGCTCATTATACAACTGGTCTGCAGTTTTAAGCTTAATTTCTCCTTTCAAATGTTGCTCCACTTGTTCGAGAGAATTTTTAGTCCCTTCCACAAACTCCTTCTCTTTTTTTGTCAACTTAGCTTCACCAGTCACTGTAACAAAACCAAGGCTTTTTACCAGTTCCATAAAGAACGGGTATTTGTTGTCCGGTACATTTTAAAACTACTTGTTTCATAATTCATATTATTTTGCTTTACGCAGTTCTGTTATTTTTACTTCCACTTTTTTTAACATTCATCAC
>JAAUTT010000208.1 GCA_012031335.1 Bacteroidales bacterium
ATTTAGTTAATTTTCCTGTTTTCAAAAAAAGGCTGAATGTCAAAACTTGATGAGATAAAGAAACCTGTTGAGGTTGATCTAGATAAGTTTGAACCCTACTTTAAGAGTTCCATGAGCTCAAAGGTTCCTCTCCTTGATGTTATTACCAATTATATCTATCGACGTAAAGGCAAACAGCTTCGTCCTCTTTTGGTATTCCTTTCAGCAGGGATAAATGGTTCGATAACCCAGTCAACCTACGTTGCAGCGGGAATGATCGAGTTATTGCATACTGCAACGCTAATTCACGATGATGTTGTTGACGAGTCAATGGTACGACGGGGCGATTTCTCTGTAAATGCGTTGTGGAGAAGTAAACCGGCGGTGCTGGGAGGAGATATTTTAAGCCTAAGCTTGCTGGTTACCTTAACACATGGGGACCATAAGATTCTCGAAATTTATGCCAACGCCATCGGGCAAATTATTGAAGGAGAAATTCTGCAATTGCGAAAATCGCTGAAACTGAACCTCGATGAAGAGGTATATTTCGAAATAATACCGCCAAAACAGCCGCTTTTTTTGCCGCAGCCTGTGCTGCTGGTGCATCTTCAACCTTCGAAAATGAAACACAGATAAAGCACATGCACGACTTTGGGGAAAAGGTGGGTATTGCCTTTCAGATAAAAGACGATCTGCTCGATTACAGTCTAACCGATATAGGGAAACCCCGCGGTCACGATATTGAAGACAAGAAAATTACTTTACCGCTTATTTATACCTTAAATCATTGTTCATCCGATCTGAAAAGGAAAATTATCCGCATCATAAAAAAGGGAAAAGATGAAAAGGCGATTGCCTATGTGGTGGACGAAGTAATTAAGGCCGGGGGAATTCGCTATGCGCAGGAAAAAATGTTTTATTATCGCGACGAAGCCATGAAACATCTTCACAGTTTTCCCGAATCGGAGGCCCGCAAAGCACTCGAAGAGCTTGTTCGTTATACAACCGACCGTACCTATTAACCATCCTTCCGGAAAAGTCTTCCGAACCCTGTGTATGGATTTAGTTCCATCAACTCAAAGTCGATATGGTTTTGTTCCACAAGCGGTAAAGATGCCAATATTGCTTCTGCTTCTTCCCTGTTATTGCATTCCAGGATAATTACCGCTCGATGATCGTGCGTAAAATATATTTCGCGAATAATATCCCTTGTTTTAAGCTCCCATACGCTGGCAGCTTCCTGGAAAAGTAGCTCGTCCCGTTTTATCCTGGGGGAACTGAACTTTTTTCTATTTCAATAGCAAGAATTTTCACTGTTTGTCAGGGTATTTAGCGGGATCAACAGCTCCGGCCGACCATAACTTAAGGAAAGAAATCATTACTGTCCACTTAAATCAAATTGAGTGACAGTTGATTATAATTAAGTTCTTTGACATTATTGTAATCTGTGTTTGTAAACAATTCTTTTACAGGAGTTTTGTCCAGTAGAGATATTCCGAGAACCTGTAATATTTCGTAGGTTGATCGATCAATTTTAAGATCGTGTGAAACAATAGCTACTAGACAATATGTAATTATGGCTGTATAAATTTGGATCCGTACTGCATTTTCTGTAGTACCCCAAAAGCATTTAACTTTAAGATGTTGTTTTATCCACTTGAAAAACAGCTCAACTTGCCATCGATTCTTATAAAGTAAGGCAATCTCTTGCGAAGTCAGGGACATATTGTTGGTCAAGAATATGAATGTGCGGTTCATTTCGCTGTCATAGTACTTAACCTTTCTCAATTTGTCAGGATATGATTTTGACACATAAAATCCAGTCAATCTGCCAATTTGATCACATTGTACACCAGTAGATTTATCAACTTTCAATGAATAAATCCTTTTAAATTGAATATTCGATTTTGCTCTGACAATCAAAATATGCTGATACAAGAGTTATCTTGAATAGACGGGTATAATCCACATAGCCTCGGTCAAAGATATAATAAGCATCCGGTTCGTATGGAATTTCATCCATTGCATTTACATCATTCACGGTTGCGGCTGTGATATGGATGAATGCGGGGATTTGAGTTGTAATATCGTAAGGGTATGAAGTTTTATGCCTCCTTTTGCTTTTCGAAACTTCGCCCACCAAAATACGTTCAGGCATAAATCAATGGTAGTGGAATCAAAAGCATACACCTTTCCCTTTATCTCAAAACTATCGTTACTCAACTTATTTCGGGCTATATCGATAAGGTAATAAGCATAATCTTCGAAGATTTTTGCATTTCGGTTTTCATTGGCTTTTGACAGATTGCTACGAGTTACACTTTTTCCAAAGCCCAAATGGTAAATCTTTTTACTATGTGCTTCAATGGCTACAATTAAATCCCTAAGACTATCCCGATTGGTTAGTTGTCCGAAAATCATGCATAATAGTTGGTTCCAACAGCTAAGGAACGAATTCCTTTATCACCAGAATATCGAAGAACAATACCATCAAAAACTCGCTTGGGAAGAAATTCTGTTAGCTGGGCAAAAACATACTTACCTTGATTCATGAAAATACTTTTCTCGAATTAAGTATTTCAAATCGACACGCAACAAAAACTCCTACAACATAGATTCTACATTAGTTTCAAAGAACGTATTTTAAATTTTAGTGGACACTAATGGAAAGAAATAACTTTTTTATTGTCGTATCCGTCACCCGACTCAAGTAAATCCGTGGCCTGTGTGTGAATTCGTTTCCCTTCAGGGTTAAGCACAACCAGCACTGGAAACCCAAAACGTTGCGGAAATTCAAGTTCCTTCAGTAGCGGATAATTTCTGTTTTCTTTGGAATGGTTTACCAGTACAAAAATGTAGTTGGCCTTCATAACTGAGTCAATTTTGGTATCGGTGTGTATCAGTTTGTGAAATTTAACACACCAGGAGCACCAGTTACCACCAACCTGCAGCAGTACATGCTTGTTTTCGGCTTTGGCTTTTAAAACTGCAGCTGAGATTTCGGCACTTGCATCGGCCGAAGGATTATAGATATTGGCTGTGGTTTGGGCATAAGCTGCATTTATTGTGAAGGTAATAAGCACAGCAAGAAAGAGTGATCTGCTTGTTTTCATCTTATAGTTTTCTCGAAAATTACAAAAATTCTCCATCGGGGTATCGCAAAAAACAGATTTGTTAATGGATTTGTACTTTTAAGAGGCCGGAATTTGTCCCAATCCACAGGTAACCTGCTTCTGCTGCTTCCACATCGGTTATCCAGTTGTTAAGCGGTGTATCAAATTTAAAGCTCGCCCAGGCGGTGCCATTGTAATAGTGCATATCGGTATACGACTGATAATTTTTTCAGCAAGCCATAACCAACCGTTTCGGTCAATGTCCATAAAAGGGATAGTTTTAAAGTTTTTCGCTCAGATATTTGCCTGTTTGAACATCGCTCCAGGAATTTACAGTAAAACGGAAAACTTTATCCGAAGTATTGATCCAGACTCGATCGAGACTGTCAATCCGGAGGTTAAATATTTTTGTAGTACCCGATGTAGTGCTGTTTGTAGGTCTCTCGTAAATGGAAGTGGCGATAAACTTGTCGGCTAAGAACCGGTTTACCCTGTAAACGGTGTCGGCAGTGGCTATCCAAAAGGTATTATCGGCACTTATTTCAAAATCAATAGCCTTTAAGGAGTTTGGGAATGAAATTTTATTTCCTTCGAGATTAAAAATAGCCCTATCGGATAAAAACCAGAGATTGCCATTGGCATCTTTATCCATGAGTTTGAAGGTTTCACCAGTGGCAGCCTGTTTCATTACAGAGCTTTGGAGAGAGGTTGAAAAACTAATAATCTGAGTAGGCGATAAAACAGTCAAATCGTTATTGGATAGTTCGGCATCCAGGAAAACTCCCAATTTGTCTTTTCCGGAAGTTATATCGTTGTTGAAAAATACCAGGCCATCAATGGAAGTAGCATCGTTGCAGTACCAGCATTGCGAATTGTCGGCGGTACTAGTTATTAACCAGTATCCATCGGTTGCAGGAATAATTCTTTTAATATACTTTGAATCGGTAAAATTAGAAACAGAAGAAAGTGGTTCACTATCTTCCTTGGAACATGAAGCAAAAACTATCAAAACAGCCAACAGGAGGGTAAAATTTATCTTCATTGCGTGTATTGCTTTAGTTCAATGATGTAATATTTACAGATTGGTTGCGTAAATTGAAACATAAAATTATAAAATTCACATTCCTGAAAATCAGAAATCAATTCATTTCATGTAAATTTGGATGTAACGACAAGAATATTTGCATCGGCATCTTATATAACAATCATTTTCAATCATCAGCACAATGAAAGACCTGAAATTATCAAGAGAAACAGCGCTTCAGTTTATCGCCCAAAAAGAGTTTGCCCTGGCCGGGGTATCGAGAGATTCCAGGAAGTTTGGACATGTTGTTTTTAAAACGTTAAAAACAAAAGGATACAAGGTAAGTCCTATCAATCCGCTTGCAGAAAGTATTGGAGACGAACCTTGTTTTAAATCGGTACGCGATCTTCCCGAAAATGTTAAAAGCCTTGTTATTGTTTTAAAACTTCGGAAACTGAAAAATGGTTAAGGAAGCCATTGAAGGGGAATTAAGCAGATATGGATACAACAGGGATCGCAAAATGAAAATGCAGTTAAAATGGCTCGTGAAGCAGGCATAACGCTAATTACAGATAAATGTATACTTATGTATGCTAACCCAACCGGCTTTCATAAATTCCATATGCAATTAAGCAAACTATTCTGCAAGTATTGAACCTTTCACCGGAATTCTGCGTATTTGTTCTTCGTATAAACCAACACCTCAAAACATGAAAAAAACCATTTTCATTTTTCTGACCCTGATGGTCATCTTACCTGTTTTTACCCAAACTGTGCAATTGGGTAAGGAAGCTGATAATAATTCATTTATACACCTGCCCTATATTATCCATAAGGGAACCGACAAAATGTATGTATTGCGGTTATCGAAGATTAACCCTCAGGGATATAAGATTTTGATGGAGAATAAAAAAGCTACCCTTCGGCATTTTTTCTGGGGTATGGCCGTGCAAACTCCGACGAATCGGTTATGAATCTCGATTATTATTTTAGTAAGGGAAATGAGTATGCACTGGAAGTGTATGATAATAATATGAATATGCTCAAATCTTATCCTTTCGATATCATTCTTGAAAATCGGGAATGCTCTCAAGTACTGGTAACAAGGCATATTTTATCAAGAAAGCTTTTTTCCTGAACGACAAAATTGTACTTTTTTCCACCCTGTACGATGCCAAAGCCAAAAAGATTACCGCCGGATATCATTTTCTGAGCAAAGAAGGTGTTCTGGATAAGACACTTATTACTCTGGCCGAAATTGAAGTTACGGATGATGACCTTGAAAAACACATCAATTTTGTTATTTCGCCCGACCAAACAAAGATCGGAATGTATTATCCTATTGAAACCGATGCCAAAAATCCCAAACCTGGTGTTTTTGTAAAAATGTTGAACAGTAAAGATTTTTCAGCTATCTGGGAATCGAAATATATGTTTCAGGATAAGGAAGCAGATATTGAGAAGGTAATGATTAATAACCAGGGTACCGTATTTGTGCTTGCAAAAATTGGACTGGAAGGTCAGGAAAAAGATAAGAGTGCCCAAAAGTATAAATATGTGCTGAATGTTTGCAATAACGGGAGTAAGTCGTTTGAAAATTTTAATCTTAAAATTGGTGACCAG
The DNA here is from genome assembly GCA_012031335.1 of Bacteroidales bacterium. Next base: position 5,740 of record JAAUTT010000208.1, read on the forward strand.
TATTTTGTAAATAATGTTTTGGTTAAAATCGATCAGGAAGATAATATTCTGGCTTCGGGTTTTTATTCTGAGAAGAGCGCCAATTATGCCAAAGGAGCATTTGTAACCAAAATTGATTCCAGAACAGGCGAGATTCGTCTCAATGCACTTGCACCCTTTGCCCAGGGAATTTCGGAGGATAAAGATGAGGGAGATAAAGAGAAAGCCTTTTTTCACATGCGCGATATCAGCTTTTTAAAAGATGGCAGCATTATTCTTACCGGGGAGCAATATTACATTGATATTTCCAGGTCCCGTGGATATGGTGCATACGGGGCCATTGGCGGATCTACCGATTTTACTTACCGGTATAAGGATATGCTTGTAATGGCATTGGCATCGGACGGTCAAATGAAATGGATGAAAAGTATCCCTAAAAAGCAAATAACCGCAAACGATGGAGCCCTCTATTCCTCATATGTACCGGTGATAATCAACGATAAAATATCTATCATGGTTAATGGTCATGTGGATGGACTGGAAAAGCGCATGTCGGCCTTTACCGATAATAACATGGTTTACTTGCTTGAGTTCGATGCCAGTGGCAATATGAATAAGAAAACCCTTTACAGCGGAGCTGAGGCAGAAACAAGGCTATGTCCCAAGGTTAGCTACCGGGTAAGTGATAAGGAGCTTATTCTTTATAACGTTCGCCGTTCCGGGAAATACAGGTTTGCCAGGGTGAATTTTTAGGTTAAGGCTATAAAGGTTCAAGCACAATAAAAGGAATAAGCATTTCTTCAAGCGAAATTCCTCCATGCTGAAAAGTATTCTTGTAATAATTTACATAATGATTGTAATTATTCGGATAAGCCAGGAAATCGGCGGCAGCAGCAAAAATATAGGAAGTGTTTACGTTAAAACGGGGTAAACGAATCGACTGTGGATCCTTCACGTCAAAAACTTCTTTGGCATTATAGCTCAAGCTTTTTCCCTGTTTGTAACGAAGGTTGGTGGTGGTAGTGCGGTCGCCAACCACCTTTATGGCGTTTGATACCCTGATTGATCCATGGTCGGTGGTGATAATCACTTTTTTATGTTCAGTTGAAAGCGCTTTTATCAGGTCGAAAAGGTAAGAATGCTGAAACCACGACAGTGTAAGAGTTCGGTAAGCGGCTTCGTCGTCGGCAAGTTCCCGTATCATATCGAGTTCTGTGCGCGAATGCGAAAGCATATCCACAAAGTTATATACCAGCACAACCAGGTTGTTGGAGTAATAATTCTTAAGATTATCAATAATTTTTTGCCAGTCTTCTGATTCAGAATTTTCTCATAACTCATTTTATAATTCAGGCCGTTACGCTGCAACTGCCGTTGCAATAATTCATCTTCATGAAGGTTGTCGATAGCTTCTTCTTCGCTGCCGTTCCACATGTTTGGGTATATTTTCTGAATATCGAGTGGCATAAGCCCCGAGAACATTGAATTTCGTGCATATTGGGTAACTGTTGGCAGAATGGAACAATAAATATCTTCCTGCTCAATCCTCATAAAATCCTTAATAACGGTAGACAAAACC
>JAAUTT010000209.1 GCA_012031335.1 Bacteroidales bacterium
CGTTCGATTTGCCACAATGATAACCTTTATTCCCGTTTTGAATGAAAACTTTGCTCATTTCAAGTCCAAGACCCGAGCTTCCTCCTGTTATGAATACAGTATTGTTTTGATTTTCATGACCAAAATATTAGTTAAACAATACTGTAAAACTAGGCTGTCAATTCATAGTGTGCATTGATCTAAGTCAAAAAACGATTCTTTTTCGGATGCGGCTCAATGTTTCAGGCTGGATGCCTAAATAGGAAGCTATAATTCCCTGTTTAATTCTTTGTTCCATGCCGGGGAATTCTGTGAGAAAATTCCTATACCTCGTCTCTGCATCAAGTAGTAATAAGTCGCGCTCCCGTTTTTCTTTCGCAATGTATCCCCTTTCAAGAAATTTCATAAGAAACTGAACCCAAAAAACATCATTTTCTTTTAACTGGTTGAAGTCTGCCCAGGTAATCTCCAGCAAATGTGAATTTTCTAAAGCTTCAATTGAAAAGTAGGAAGGTTTATTTAATACCATGGCAGAATAAGAACTGATGAAAGTATTTTCTGTTATGATTGCTTTTGTAAATTCATCTCCTTTATCGTTGATATATACATAACGAAATAATCCTTTAAAAACGAAAGCTATTTTTACCGGAGTTTCTCCAGCTTTAATAAAATAACCCGAAGTGAGGATTGATTTTCCTTTCCTATTGCAAGTAACTCGTCAATACGATTATCCGGCAATAAAATTTTTAGCTGCTCATTCATTTTTATTTTGCTAATACATATTTACCCTCATTACCTTACCACCATTTAGCGGTTTGTTGTTCTCGATTTCAATTTGGCGTGACTGTTATTATACGTTTTCCCTTTTTTGGGATGGGTAAATTTCAATGCCGACCAAATTTCATTCACGCTCAAACAGGTACTCTCCACAAGTCCAAATTCATAACCTATCTTAATAACTTTTGGTAATGTAAGGTCTGTATTTAACTTACCACCCTTTGGCCACGAAACCCAGAGCATGCCATCTAATTGGAGGTGATCCTTTAATTTTGGAAACAGGCTTTCCTGTTCACTACTTTGTTTAACAAACAAATGAATATAATCGAATTCGCCGGTTAATTCTTCGCACAATTGAATGTTGGGAAGTTCTAACGATTTTATAGCTTCTTTTGGTGCATCCACAAAATACGTTTTAGCATTTTCTTTGATGCCCATTTTTTGTGATACGGTTTTCATTTGTTTAAAAATATTAAAATTTACAGATAATGAGGCTTGTACATCATTCCTGAAATGTTGATGGAACATTGCTGATTGCAGGCAATTTCCTGAAGACTGCAACCCTTGTACAACTTATGTACTTGAATTTTAATCCGCTTGTTGAACTAAAACCCAACAAACAGGACTGACTAATAAAACAAACATTTATTCTTTTTGATCCGGAAATTTATATGTGAATTCAGGCTAGGTTGTGCCGATTAGTTGAATTCATATTTATATGTGAAGTAATTATTTCTTTATCTTCCCTTTTGTTTCCCATAACTCAAAAAACTCATCGGTAGAAATGATATTGCACTGAAAACGATATTGGCATCAACGATTATTTTCACTTAATAGACCTTTTGCGATTCTTAGACCACCATTTCTCATTAAGTTCATCAGCAAGTCTTTCAGCGTCTTCTTGGGTAGCTTTACTTTTTGAAGTTAATTCAAGATAATCAACTATCAGCCGACGCAGATTATGTCCAAAACGGCTAGAAATAGGGTATACCAAGCATAAATTATTGGCATTACCGGCAGTTGATGAATTTAAATTTATTTTATCATGTTGATGTGTCAGTTTCATCCCATTCAGCAATATCCATGAACCTTCTTACCCAATTTAATGTCTGATGTCTCAAAAATGAGATATTACTGTCTATATCAGATGTGTTGTTCTTTCCATTGAAGAGGAGGTCTCTAAAATAGGTTGTTGCCAGTTCATGAAATATGTTTTCATCATATATTTCTGCTGTATTTCGATAACTTAATTTACTAAGAAAATCATCAAGTTTCTCACCAAGTGCAGGAATATTATTTATAAAAAATGTCAAATTGGTGCTCATTCACTGGTTCAATAGGAGATGGTTTCTCTTTAATAATGCTTAAAGCCCAGGCAAGGATATATGCACATTCTCCTTGCCATGAAAAGTCAATTAATTGTTCTTTATCGTTTGCATTTCCATCAAAAAATTCACGTTCTCTGGGCGAAACATGTTCCCATATCCCTTCTCTTATAAGCCAGTTTTTAATAGCTTCTCTATATTCAATATTTGTTGCTGTGAAGGCTACAGCATACAATATAATCATCCTGCAACCAACTTCGAAAGGTGTTGCAAAGGTTTTGTCGTCAAATTCTAAGTATGGCAAATAGTCCACACGATAATCTTTAATACCATGTCTTGTTAACCTGTCTTCAAGTTGTTTTTTTCTATTCTTAAGGTTTGTTGTCATTGTCTTTTAGGCTTACTTTCAAAACTTTAAAACCATCATTACCAAATCCCACCACGATCCAATACCTTCCAACCTCCAATTTTGGTATTCCGGCTTTTATAGATGTTGTAAGTGTTTTTAGAGATTAATAATCAGTCATAAAAGTGTGTTTGTTTGGTTATGTTTTTAAAATCGATTGGCAAATTACAAATTTTGCCATTTAGCAAGCAACCAGGGGTTGATTTTTACTGAAAGGATGAAGGAGGATTGCCTATTACTGTCTAATTCCTGACAACTGCAACCCTTGTACAACTTTTGTACAGTCATTTTTACCCGCTTGTTGAACTAAATCCCAACCTACAAGACTGATTTATAAAACAAACATCCACCAGGAAAAAAGGCAGGTTTCGCCAATCTGGTATACTCCTAATGATTGATGGCAGTTCCTTTTATTAATCTTTCTTTTGAACTTAATTCATCCATCAAAACATAAAGAATTGCGTTAAATAAAAATAATAAAAGTGATCCAGCAAAGAAGTATTCCTTAGGAATCCAGCTTGACGCACCCCAGGAATGTGCAATTAATACAAACAGCAAAAAAATCCTTGAAATCCTATTAGGTAGGTAATAACCTAAAATTAAAATCAATACTATCCAAATTCCGGAAATAATAAAAATCCCAGTGATATGATTTGTCATGAAGAATGATCCTATTGGATTTCTTTCATTGGCAATATTTAAATTTCCCTTCCAATATCCGGCAGGTTGTCCTGAAATTGTAATACAAATATCCAGTAAACTTGCCCAGAGTGCTGGAATAATTGGCAAAAATCCTGATCTTTCAATTTTTCCCATCTCTTTTTAATGTTATTTGGTTAATGGTCGGTGTATCTGCTTTTGAAGCAATGATCTTTAAAAGCAGGGATTGCGCCCGAATGAATTTATTGGGTGCTATTTATTGTCTATTTTTAATTCATCATTATTCCATTTTCTTTTATGAAAATAAAATGTTGAAGGATTATATTTAATCTCCTTCTCATTTTTATCATTACCAACAATGAAAAGACTTATGCTTCCGTCATTTTTATAAATGCTATCTCCAAATTCAGCAGAATCAAAGATCGGATTCCAAAATGAGTCATACAATACAGTCTGCATCGAATCATGACCCATAATAATCACAGATTTTGTTGCATGATTTTTTCATCTGTAATCTTGTCGGTGAAATGTCCCTGGAATGTCATAGGTAAAATATATTCAATCATTTCGTCTTCAGCAGAATTGACTTTAACAAAGACAAAGAAAAAAATAATTAATATCACTACTACGGGAAAAATACCAAAATATAATAATTTATTATCCGCTTTCATTCGTTTGTTGATGTTAAATAAAATTGTTAATGGATGATGCCGCTTGCAGACAGTATAATGTAAATTGCCTTACTGAACTGGAATTTTTAACAAGAATAAAAGCATGTTCTGCTGTCTAACTGAAATCATACTAATTATATCCGGTAAACCTTTATATATTAATCATAATCAACACACCCAAAAACAAAATTCCTAAATAAATCAAAGTAAATGCTTTGTCTATTTTATCTACTTTTCTTTTTATACAATTATCATAATCACCCACTTCAGAAAATTTACTCCACTAAATGGGTTCTCTTTTATAAATTAGAAAATAAGCGCTCCGCATTAAAATGAAGTAACCAAAATGATACTTAAAACCATTCCATTACTGATTGAAAATAATCTTTTGGTTATAATTACTTTATCTGTATAATAAATCAACCATACGATAAAAGTCCATATGGCAATATTCGAAATTTTGGAGAAATCAATATATACAACTTTATGAATGTTAATTGGATATAAAAACCGAAACGCAAGAAGTCCCGTAATAAAAAATACCAGATTTCTCATTAATTCCGAATTCAAATTAACATATGAATTCAGAATTAAAAGTACCACAACCAGTGAGTTTATTAATTCGGTTTTATCGGGTAATCTCATTTATTTTATTGATTAATACGATTATCACAATGGCCATTAAGGAATTGCGAGCTGCATCTATATCCCACATTAAAAAAAGCTGATGCAGGAGATGAACTTTGCGAACCAGTGACACCCCAAGACTTCGATGATTGAACTTTCGAGGCTCAATCACAAGGCTTTTACAACCGCTGTCTAAGCTTCGTGCCATCATCTCTGATGACTTCGCAAGACTCGCTTCTGGTGGATGGCTAGTCCTTGCCAGGCAGGATTGGACCTGCCAGGTTACTAAAAGGTGTTTCAACTTTAATCCCCACCATATGGGCTTTTCACGACGCAATGAAGCACTTTCCTGTCATGTTACAAGTACTTTTGATAAGGGTTGAAACGTTCGATAACCCATTAACTGCCAAATGTTTTATATACGATGTTACACGTTGGCGTTCTTTCTGTTTTCTTGTCATACCGTTAATGTTTTTCGCCCTTTTCATTAATAATTATTTTTTCGTTTTCAAATGTTGTCACCAAAGCAAAACCGTTATAAAATGGTTCAATTGACAGGTAACGATTTTTATAAAGTTCATTTCCTTGTTTGTCAATGTGAAACCAACCGTCTTTGTCTTTGGCTGTCGCAAAGTTTTTATGAAAATCCTAAATCTATAAATGATTTGCCGTTGATGAGCTTTCCCTTGTTGTCAATGTGTCGGTATAAACCGTCTTGCGATTTTACGCAAGCAATTCCGTCTTTGTAGTCGCCTGCGTAAGCATAGTTGTTTGCATAAAATACAGTTTCCGTTCAAGTCAATGTGAAAATATAAGTTGTCTGCGTTTCTAACAGTGCAAATATTTTCTTGATAGTTTCCTGTCCATAAGTATTTGGAAGAATAAACTCTTTTGCCGTTTTCATTGATATGAAACCAAAAGTTATTTTCAATAACAGAAGCCCTATTGCAATAGAACCCAAAAGACCGTGTGAACCTGTCTGCGTATAGTTGTATGCCTGAACTGTCAATGTGATATGAGCCACTTTCGTCCTCTACTGGTGCAATACCTGGCGAATGAAATTTAAACACTTCTAAAAACTGTCTGCCGAAAATTTGTCTTCCCTCAAATAGAAAATGAGTGTTGTCTGCTGAAACTTTTATTTCTTGCCAATTCATCATTTCAATAGTTTCTGTTTGAGTTGTGATATTTGTTTTTCACTTAATCCGCATGAAAGCAAATAGTTTTCAATTCCGTTTTCATGTTTGATTATTTCAAGAGTTATGTTCAAGTATTCTTTTTTTGTATCGGTTTCAGTTGCTAAATAATCATTGTAAACTGTTTCCAACTCTGCTCCTGAAAGCAAGTGAAGCATAGAAATAAAAATCCCTGTTCTGTCTTTTCCTGCATAGCAATGAATGGCAATAGAATTTTTGCTCTTGCAAAATTGCTTCAACTGCTTTCTTAATTGAGTGCTTGCATTCAATAGAAAAAAAGCGATATGCAATTTCCATATTTGAGCCTTGATGATGGGTTGCCTGAAATTCTATTGATTGACTCCAAGGGTCAAAAGGAGTATGAACCCAGATGAAATTCTTTAAACTATTTTCTGTGTAGTTGCTTTCAGCAACTTCTTTTTCTGCTCTTAAATCAATTACCGTTTTGATTTTCTTTTCGCTGATAAATTCTTCAAAAAGTTTCATTCTGAATCAAAGTCATTGTAGCCGTTCGGTAAATCAAACCGCTTTTGATTTTAGGATTGTGCAAACTGATGTCACGAAAGTTCCAAAGAAAATCTCTATTGTAAATTGTTTCGCAAAACAGTTTAAGTTCTGTCAGCTTTTCAGTTGTTACTAAACTTTGAACTGACGAATAAAAGAAGCCAAGGAGTTTTCTTTTCTGTTCGTTTGCTTCTGGCAGAAACAAACTGCCTCTTAAACTGTAAAAATCCTTTTGCTCTGCTTTAGTCAATACGTTAGCAATAAAATTCTTTGGAAGAAAGTTGAATTTGGTTTGTCCTTTAGCAAGGTGGTTTAATTGAATGGCAACTTGCAAAGCAATGTTGTAAAAAAATAAAAATGGTAGCCGTCACTTCTGCGATGAGAGTTGGAACAACTCTCATACTCATAAAGAAACTTGTTTATCAAGTTTAAAGTTTCGGCTTCTTTGTTTATTTTCTTTTACACTTTCCTGTACTTCTTTGATTGCTTGAAAATGTTGCAAAGCATTTTCTGTTCTGTCAAACAAAATGCTTGCTGAAATTTTATCTAAAGGAATTTCAGAGCCTAAATAATTTCTGTCATGCTCTGATATGTTTTGGTGAAAAGCAATTTCTGCTTTGGGCTGTTTATTGAAGTAAAGCACAATTTTATTTCTCAATCTACCCTCAATGCTTTTCAGCAACCTTGTTGAAAAATGTTTTGAATTACTGATAGTAACTGCTCAACTTCAAAATCTTTATTTACAACTGTTGCAATATCAATGTCTGAATTTACGGTTGGGTTTTGCCTTGCAAACGAACCATAGAGAAACGCTGTTTCAATTTGCTTGTTTTCTAAAAGCAACAGCCTCAACTCGTTTATAATTTTCAGTTGTTCCATATTGGTTTCCTCATGTTACAAGTTTTACAAAGTGGTTTTGTTTTGTAGTTGTTTACAAGTTCAGTGTAAACCGAACTTTGTAAAACATCTTCAATTGTTGTCGTTGAAATGTTTCCAAAATCACCTAACGATTTTCGCAAATTGTCGGGAGCACAACATGGTGAAATATTCCCTGTTGCAGAAATCCAAAGTTCTTTATTGAGAAACGGACATTCATATTCTTCGGGAAGTTCTTTGGTTTCGTTATTGAGAAGCGGAATGATGTTT
>JAAUTT010000210.1 GCA_012031335.1 Bacteroidales bacterium
ATAAATCGTTTGTAAGAAATTCTTTACCTTTTGAACTTTTTCGAAAAATGGGACATTATGCTCCCCGTACAAAATTGTGTGAAGTAATCCTGAACGATAGTTATGACGGTATTTACGTTATGACTGAAAAAATAAAAAGAGATAAGAACCGTGTAAATATAAGCAGCATTGATGATAACGACAACGGAGGCGACAGTATCACCGGTGGTTATATTTTCGGTATCGATTATTTCGAATTATCTGATTCCTGGGAAGGAAGTTATTCTCCTCCGGGATATTCGGGTAAATCGGTTCATTTTGTATACAATTACCCCGGGTATGATGAGATTACTTCTCAACAAAAAACTTATCTGAAGGATTATGTAAGTTCGTTCGAAAGAGTGTTGTACGGCAGCAGTTTTACCAACGCAACAACAGGTTACAGGTCGTATGTAAATGTGAATTCTTTTATCGATTATTTTATAATCAGCGAATTATCCCGTAATGTTGATGGATACAAAAAAAGCTGCTTTTATTATAAAACAAGAAAATCGAAGGGCGGACTTTTACAGGCCGGACCCGTATGGGATTTCGATTGGGCCTGGAAAGATATTTGGGATTGTTCAATTTTTCAGAATACAGATGGTTCGGGATGGGCCTACAAAATTCTCGAATGCGACCCCTGGCCAACTCCTACAGGATGGATTCCCAGGATGATGGAAGACCCGCTTTTTGTTGATCAGCTGAAAAAAAGGTATAGCTCTTTCCGCAAAAATATCCTCAGCAATTCGAGTTTGGACAGTCATCTCGATTCGGTAAGTAATTTTGTTAAAGATGCACAATCCCGACATTTTAAACGATGGGACATTCTGGGACAAAATTACGGATCGGAAAAAGGAGATCCGGCTTATACGTATGAGGAAGAAATAACCATGCTGAAGGATTGGATTTCGCGCCGGCTAACCTGGCTCGACAGCCAGTTGCTCGTTGAAGTAACCAATACCTACCAACCTGAAGTAAAAACATATTACTGCAGTGTCTCACCTAATCCTGCAAATCAAAGCACCACCCTGAAATGTGGCCGCCCCATGACAAATGTTGATGTCATTTCCCTTACCGGGCAAAAAGTTATGGGATTATCTGGTTTAAACAATACCGAATACATTATGGATGTGTCGGGCTTCAGGCAGGGGTTATATTTAATCAGAATTTCACTCGACAACGGAGAGGAAATTACGCAGAAACTTTTAGTGGAATAGTTCCGGTTTTTTGAAATATCTTTACCTATACAAAACATTTCAACTATGATACCAGTAAAGATGAACCTAAAACTTTTTAGAAGTAAAAACCTTTTGGGAGGTTTGATTATTATTTCTGTGGCGGCTTTCTCATGATTTCATTTGGGTAAGATGAAGTAGTACAAAGTTGAAGCTGTAATTGCTTCACAAAAGGTAACCCAGGTTGCCATTATTGTAAAAGATATTGAAAAGGCCGGTAAAGCCTGGGCATCTGTTCTGGCTGTTCCTGTGCCAGCGGTAAGCATTGCCGAATCGCACGAGTCCCGGCCTACCCTTTACAAAGCCAGTCCTTCAGGTGCAAAAGCCAAACTTGCATTTTTACGAATGGAAAATTTGCAGATTGAACTTATCCAGCCCCTTGGCGGAAATAGCACATGGCAGGAATTTCTCGATACACATGGCGAAGGAATTCATCATATAGCTTTTGAGGTGAAAGATATCAACGGAATGGAGAAGAAATTTCTGAACATTCATATGCCTACAGTACAAAGCGGAGGTTGGGATGGCGGGGCTTACAGTTATATAGATGCTTCGGCCGATTTAGGTTGCATTCTCGAACTTCTTGAAAACTACAGTAAATAATTTGAAACATAAAAGTATGAACCGTAGACAAATGATTGGTAATATAACAGGCGTTGCCGCGATTACAGCCAGCGGATTACCTTTTGCTGAAGTCATCGCTTCAGAGGGGAATGATAACACAAACTAAGGTAAGTATACGGCACTCAGTGAGCCAATGGTGTTATGGCGATATTCCGCTCGACACCCTGTCAAAAGCTTGTGTTCAGATGGGTATTGAATCTATCGAATTATTACAGGAAAAAGACTGGGCGACCGTAAAAAGTTTCGGATTGAAATGTGCCGTAGGGTATGCTACCGACTGGGGTATTCCCAAAGGCTTTAACCGCCTCGAAAATCATGATAAACTGGTAGCCGATTTTGAGACAATGATCCCGAAAGCTGCTGCTGCCGGGGTTCCCAACCTTATTTGTTTCTCAGGTAACCGCGAGGGGTTAAACGACAACGAAGGGCTTATCAATTGTGCCAAAGGGCTGCGGAAACTTATGCCTGTAGCCGAAAAACATGGTGTTACCATAATTATGGAACTTTTAAACAGTTATGGTCATAAGGATTACCAATGCGACCATACCAAATGGGGAGCAGCACTTTGCGAAATGGTAGGATCACAGCGATTTAAGCTGCTTTACGATATTTATCACATGCAGCTTATGGAAGGGAATGTTATCGACACCATCCGTAAATTCCACCCATATATTGGTCATTATCACACGGGGGGAGTTCCGGGTCGTAACGAGATAGACGAAACCCAGGAGCTATTTTACCCTGTTATTATGAAAGCAATTCTTGATACTGGTTATAAGGGGTTTGTCGGTCAGGAGTTTGTTCCCTCGAAACCTGACAAGCTGGCATCGTTAAAGAAATGTATAACTATATGCGATGTTTAGGTAAGAGAAAAAAACATAATAAAGTCCTGTCAAATATAAAAGACAGGGCTTTTATTCATTTAGGTTATTTTTTCTGAGAATATTAGTGATCAAACTTTTTTGTAATACTCCACTTTTCCTTCTGCTGCCAGGTCGGCCACACGCTCCGAAATTTTTTCACGGTCGGATGCTTTCAGGCTTTTGTATATGGAAGCGATATTAACTTTTTCTTTCAGAAGGGCCGCATTCTCGGCACCGGTTACCACCACACTCACAGGCAAAGTCCAGGCGAAAGCCATTGCATCTTCCAGCGAAATTCGTTGTGGAACAACAGGATTATCGGTTTTCCAAACTTCATCGTTATTCATTATTTTATTGCTGAAAAATCGTCCATCTGCTAACGTTTTCATGGCAATTACAGCCAAACCTTTTTCAACAGCAACCGGAAGCACCAGGCGAACAAAGCTATGCTCCGCGGCAAAATCAACTGCATTTACAGGAAACTGACATGCATCAAAAACTTTCTGGTCTTTGGTAACTTCGAGCATGCGTAAATGGGCATAAGGATTCTGATGCCCGGTAAAACCAATGTGCCTTATTTTACCTTCTTTTTTTGCCTGAATGGCTGTTTCGAGGACTCCAGCAGCCAGTCGGGCGTCAACGTCCTGTGGCGATTGGAGGGCATGGATTTGCCACAAATCCAGATGATCTGTTTTTAACCGTTTCAATGTATCCTCAAATGTTGCCTGGCTTTTGTCCCATCCGAAGCTGTTGATTTGCTCATAAGATAAACCTGATCACGGTATCTGGGAACCAGGTATTTCCCGTATCGTGTTTCACTTTCGCCATTGGCATACGATTCTGCTGTATCGAAAAAACGAATACCACTTTCAATGGCAGTTTCAATAACTTCCTGTGCATCTTTTTCGGAGGTCCATCCAACATGGTATCCGCCAACACCAAGCATGGTAACCGATTCGCCGGTTGACCCAAATTGCCGCAATGGAAGAACTTTTCCCCATTTATCCATTGCAGGTGCAAAGGGCAATCTCGTTGGGGTCAACATTAAACCGGCTGAAACTCCGGCCATTGTCTGAAGAAAATCTCTGCGATTCTGCATAGTAGTATGTTTTAAGTTGTTTTGGTTAAGCAAAGGCGATACAAGTTACAAATTGTTTAATAAACCGGGATTAGTACCAATTGTTTAATAACAATATTTCGATCAAAGAAATTCTATGCTATTTTTGCACTTGCTTTACAAACTACAGGGTAAGTATTATGGAATGGATCAGTACAAAAATAAAAGAAAAACTGCCGGCCGATTTTCAGGATGTGCTCCTTTACCAGGAAAATAACGGAGTATTTATCGGATGGCTTGATAATGGCAAATGGATAGTGGATAATACCTTTGTTGAAGCCGAAAACTTAAAAACTGAAATCCGCGGAAATATCCGGCAGGAAGAAATCACATTTTGGCGGCCTCTGCCTCCTAACCCGCTGTGGGATTTCTTCGATACCGAATACAAAACCTGTGAGGAATGGTATCAAACCTGCCATAAAACGATAAAAATTAGAAACTTTAATCGTGATACCCAAAGCAGGGAATTTAATGATTACTGGTATCAGGAAAAGGTGAGCCGTGATGAATTTATCAAAAGGCTCATGAATATGGAAATAGAAAGGCTTTAAGCGGGATTTTGAAGATTTCTTGGCTTTGTTATTCACCGACAATATCTCATTCTGTCTGTTTTGTATTTAATTGTTCTAATATTGTAAAATAATTACCGCATCAATGAATTTATTTGAACGAAACGTTTTTGAATCTTTTACACGTGGAGATGAAAAAGCGTTCGAATATATTTTCAAGACGTATTTTGGGTATTTGCTTAATTATTCGAAGCAGATACTTAAAGATGCTGATGCGGCTGAGGAAATTGTGGAATCAACATTTTTCAATTTATGGGGAAGCACGTGAAACGCTTCATCTCGATACATCATTGAAATCGTACCTCTTTAAATCGGTTTACAACAGTTGTCTTAACCACATCAAACATCAGCATGTAAAAGAGAGGTATGTCTTATATTTTAAGCATCACATTCCCACTGATGAAACTGGTAACATCATAACCTCCGATTATCCCGTATCACAATTACTTGAAAAGGAACTGGCGGAAATAATTGAGCAGGCTGTAAACCAATTGCCTTCCCAATGCCGGGAAGTATTTGTACTTAGCAGGTATAAACACTTGAAAAACGAGGAGATTGCGCAAAAATTAAATATAAGTGTTAATACTGTGCGCACTCAAATATCCAGGGCATTAGCCCGCCTTCGCGAAAGTCTGAAAGATTATCTGCCGTTTATTTTATTTTTAATGTATCAGGGTGGAAAATCGTTTTTTATTGAATAAGTGCAGTGATTGTACAAAATACCTGAAGGTATGTAATTGGTGCTGTTAATATTCCATCGGGATTCCCATCAGGATGGATTAGTAACTTAAATAATGCAAATGTATAAAGAAGCAAAATTAAGCTATCATGGAGCGTTAAGTGCTATAACTTCGACGTATAGGGGGGAAACATCGACAGAAACCATAGTGAATACAATAAATGATGGGGTGTGATTTTTCTGGTGACATTACCAAACATATGTTTTCCCATCGCACTTCTCAAATAATTGTAAAAACCTTTCCGTATTTTTATCCATAATAAGTCGAAAACCATATCTTTAGGTTCCGAAAAGCAACTGTAAAGCTTTTTAATTCAACTACCAATTATCAAAAACTAACTAGTATGTTTTTTCATTACCTGAAAATTGCCCTGAGATACCAGTTAAAGAATAAGTTTTTTTCATTTATCAGCATAATCGGACTTGCAATTGGCATGGCTGTATCTATCCTGATTATGAATTACGCCAGCTTTGAATACAGTTTTGATAAAATGCACACAAAAACGCGACCGTATTTACCGTGTCGAAAGCCGTTTTTATGAGGGTAAACAACTCACCGACGATTGGGCAACCAGTACTTTTGGATATGGTAGCGCTATGAGCCGCGAAATGACGGGTATTGAAGACTTTGTCAGGATTGGAGTGCAAAATATGGAACAAACCGTTTCGTATCAGGAAAAACATACCCGCGAAAATGGAATTGCCTATGCCGAGCCCTCCTTCTTCAAAATATTTGATTTTAAAATTCAGCGGGGCGATATTAACGACCAGTTAATACGTCCAAATACGGTAGTTATAACACAGGAGGTGGCCAGGCGTATTTTTAAGGATGAGAACCCGATTGGGAAGATCCTGATTTTTGCCTCAGGGTCGAACTTCAATAACTGCGAGGTTACAGGTGTTTTACAGGATTTCCCCAAAAACTCCCATATCAGGTTCAACTTCCTGATATCATATAAAACACTTCCCGAATGGATGAAGGAATTCTGGTACCTGCACGAAGCTTATACCTATCTGTTACTGGCGCCGGGCAAAAATCCGAAAGAGATTGAAGATAAGTTTCCAGCTATGTCAGTGAAATATAAAACCATGGAAGCGCTCAAAAATAAAACCTGGGCAGTAAACCTGGTGCCACTCCAAAAAATTCATCTGAACCCACAAAAGCAATATGAACGTGAAGGTGAAAGGCAACGAAAATCGGTGATTACCTCATGTTAATTGCCATTGTTATATTGATTACAGCCTGGATCAATTATATCAACCTGGCCACAGCCCGTTCCATGGAACGTGCAAAAGATATAGGCATTCGAAAAGTTACCGGAGCTTTCCCAAACCAGTTAATCAGGCAGTATATGATGGAATCGTGGCTTGTAAACCTCTCTGCCATACTGCTGGCTATTGTTCTTGTTCTTGTTCTCAAACCACTTTTCAACCGGATTATTGGCGAAAGTATCGGATTGATAATGCTGCAGCAACCGGTATTCTGGGTTTCAACATTTATTATACTGTTTTTAGGTATTGCACTGTCGGGTTTTTACCCTGCATTTGTTATGACTAGGATAAAGCCTGCCAGCATTTTAAAAGGCACTTATGCCAATCATGGCTCAGCTGGTACTATCCGGCAAATACTGGTTGTATTTCAATTTGCGGCTTCACTTTTCCTGATCTGCGGAACTTTTATCGTTTACAAACAGGTGAAATTTATGCAGGACCAAAACCCGGGTGTAAAAATAGATCGTACCATTATTCTCAAATACCCGGTTTTACGCGAAAATCTGCAAACTCAGGTAGCGATGTTTGCCGAAAATCTGGAACAGGAAACTAATATCACCTCTGCAACATTGGCAAGTGCAGTTCCGGGAATGGAGGTTGCCTTTTTTGCTTCTAACAGGCTTCAGGGAGACGGGCAGGACCGACACCGGCTGTATGAGATGCTTATTGTTGACGATCATTTTGTTGAAACATTCGGGTTTGAACTGATTGCAGGACGATCTTTCAAAAAAGGATTTGGTAACGACCGCGAAAATCTGCTTATCAACGAGGAAGCCATGAAAACACTGGGTATCGGAAAAGCCGAAGATGGCTGCCACTT
>JAAUTT010000211.1 GCA_012031335.1 Bacteroidales bacterium
TGCGGTTTCTGTGTGTAACCCGGCAGAACGATTACAGCGTAACTGAAACAAACCTGCATATCGAAAAGATATTGAAGCAACATACGGATGAGCGAATTTTCAGGCCCGGACCGGGTCTTTACCATAACCAACCGGTTATCATCACCCAAAACGATTACACCCTCGATATTTTTAACGGCGATGTGGGAATTATCCGCCGCGATGATAACGCCACCGGCGAAATGCTGTATGCCTTTTTCGAAAGTCCGGATGGGGAAGTGCGGAAAATTCCTGCCGGTTACCTGAGTCATTACGAAACGGTATTTGCCATGACCATTCACAAGAGTCAGGGTTCGGAGTTTGAACATGTGGTGGTGATACTCCCTGCCACATCGGGGCAAAAGTTGCTCACCCGCGAATTACTCTATACAGCGGTTACCCGCGCAAAAAAACGTGTACTTATTTTTGCCGGCAACCAGGCGTTCGAAAAATGCATTAACAGTTCGGTGACGCGGGCATCGGGTTTGTATGAACGTTTAATGGAGGAAAAGGTATGAGAAAGCCTCACCCTAAATCCCTCTCCTTGAGGAGAAGGACTTTGCATCTCGTAAATAACAAGCTCTTTGGATTTAAAAAAGCTGATTACAACCTGAGGTTACTCCCCTCTCCTTCAGGAGAGGGGCTGGAGGTGAGGTACAAAATTTTGCACCTTACCAACAACAATAAACCTGATTATAGCATTCGTTTGGCGAAGGCTCTGCCTTCGACAGCTATATGTTTTCAGGCTGAGCCTGCTTTGATATTTCCGACTGAGGTGAAACCTCAGCCGAACTGGGGTGAGGTAACAAATTTAAAAACGACCCGATGAATCATATTTATACCTCTCCCCGCCAGGAGGACCTCTGTAAAAAACTCTCGGAAAAACTGAACGAACCCACCGGGGATATCTTTAAAAAGGAGGTGATAATCACCCCCTCGGCAGGCATGAATGCCTGGTTGAAAACCGAACTGCCTAAAAGAAACAGGATAATCGCCAACTTTGAGTTTCAAAATCAGGATGGCTTGTTCCGCGACATCTGTGCATTGTATTATGGCGAGAAGTTGCCCGCCTCTGTGGGAAATATAAAATACAAAATTTTCGGGCTCCTGGCCGAAGATGAATTTGTAAACAGATTTAATGTAGTTTCTTCCTATTATCATAACAGCGAGATATTCCGCTTTCAACTGGCCGGAAAAATTGCCGATTTGTTTGACCAGTACCAACTTTGTCGCCCGCAAATGTTGCAAGCCTGGAAGCAAGATGAACTTGTTACGACCAACCAGGCCGAAGACTGGCAGAAATGGCTGTGGAACCGGTTGGGGATTACTCCAAAGGACGAAATTGGGAAAGATTTGCTCGACCGCATCCGTAAAAACCCGGAAACGTTGCAACAGCAATACCCGCGTATTTCTTTTTTCGGCATCACGGTCTATACCAGCTTTTCACCTGGATTTTTTCGAAGCCATTGCTGCATTCACCCAGCTCGATTTTTATCTCTGCCTCCCTGTAATTGAAAAAGAGTTCAAAAACGACCTGCTTGGATATTTTGGTTTTAAAGCCGCGGAATTGGCAGAAATGTTTCCCATACAAAAAGCAGAAATCATTGAAAGTCCCAACATCAAATCCGTTGGCGAAACTATGCTGGCTAAATTGCAGCAGTCCATCCTTGCTAACCATAATGTTACCTTCGATACCACCGACGATTCGCTGCAGGTGAATTCGTGCTTCACCCCAGCCAGGGAAGTGGAATGTTTATACAATTACCTGCTAAACAGCTTTGAGCTTGACCGTTCGCTCAAACCCTCCGATGTGCTTGTTATTACCCCCGATATCGACACTTATGCGCCGTTCATCAGGGCTGTATTCCAAGATGCCCCGGCAAAAATCCCTTTCCGTGTTTCGGGTGAGAAACGGAAAATGAAGATTCGTTGGCATCGGCTTTGGAACTCATCCTGGATTTTCATGAGGATGACTTTACAGCCGAAAAAGTGGTGAGTCTGCTGGAACACACACGCATCAAACAAAAATATGGTATCGACAACTGCAGCTATATCCGCACGGTAGTAAACAGAGCCAATATCCGTTTTGGCATTGAAAACAGGATAGAAGACGACAGCCTTTATGTAAGCTGGAAATACGGCCTGGAGAAAATACTGCTGGGATATGCCATGCTTACCGATGAAACCTTTCCTTCTAAAGAATTTCCCGCAGGGATTACGCTATACCCTTACCGGGATGCAGAAGCCTCGCGGAGTTACGATCTTTTCAGGTTAATGGCATTTGTGGAACAACTTCAGCATATAATTACCGCGAAGAAAACCTGCAAAAGTATGGCTGCATGGAAAACCTTCCTGCTTGATGAAGTGATAGACCCGATGATTTTTACCGACGATGCAATGCCAGACGACCGCTCTGAACTTGAGTCCATTTACACGGCATTGCGGTTTGCCGATCAACTGGCGGAGAACAATCCGGTTTCGTTCCAGGTTTTTATGGAAGAACTGAAGTCGGAAGTTTTTTAACGAAACAGGCGAGTTCCGACTGAACACCGGGAATGTAACAGTGTCTCCTCCTGTGCCTGTCAGAGGAATTCCTTTTAAAATCATCTGTTTTATCGGGCTGAATAACGATGTTTTTCCACGGAAGGACAGCTTTATGGGTTTTGACTTGCTGGGAGAAGCATACAAAGCAGGCGACAGGAATAAAAAAGAAACCGATAAGTACTTGTTTCTTGATACGCTGCTGGCTGCCCGGGAGAAATTTTATATCAGCTACACCGGCGAAAGTGCAAAAGACAACACTGAAATCCCTCCTTCGGTGGTGATAGATACCTTGCTGGATTATACCATGCACGACGAAATATTGGTGAAACACCCGCTGCATGGCTTCAGCGAGCAATATAACAACCCGGCACACAACCGCCTGTTCACTTACCTGTATGCCAACAGTTCCACCCCGTTTGCCGGAAAGGAAATGGAACCCAAAGCAATTACAGAAATCCGCCTGCGCGATTTTATCCGCTTTTTCCAGGCTCCTGTAGATTG
Source organism: Bacteroidales bacterium (assembly GCA_012031335.1). The sequence goes on from JAAUTT010000211.1 coordinate 3,064, forward strand.
GTATTTTAATACAGTGCTGAATATCTATTACAAGGATCAGGAAGAAGCGCTGCCTGAAACCGAATTGTTCGAACCCGACAACCTGCAGCGCTGGGCATTGAAAAAGAAATTTCTGCACACCACCGGCGATGCATGGGAACAATATATCCAAAAAGCTATTAAAGAAGGTGAACTACCTTTAAAAACATGTGGACTAATTACCGAAAGAGATATCAGGGAAGAAATGAAGTTTCTGGTACCAGCCTTTCGGAGGGAAACAGGAGGCCGTACCCCATCGGCTGGATACATCGACTATACAGCAGGACAGGTGCGGATAACAGGCGATGTCGACAGTCTTTTCGAAAGGGAATATATTGCCTGCTCGGTATCTAAAAACCCTTTAAAGAACAAGATAGAAGCCTATATAACCAGCTTGCTGTTGCTGGCCGCGGGAAAGATTGATACAGCCAGGTTTATCGACATTAATGGCAATGTATCGTTAATTCCCTCCAACCAAACAACGGCAAAACAAGAGCTGGCAGATTTAACCGCTATACTTTTGCAGGGAACCGTTTCGCCCATACTCTTCACCGTAAAAAGTGCGGAAGAATTACATAAATGCAAGCCACCTGTCAATGCCGACGAGCCAACCATACGGAAAATTCTGTCAGCTATTGAAAGGGAAGCCTATCCGCCCGAAAGAAGTGAAATGCCGGCCAACCCTTACTTACTTCGTCTTATAGAAGAAGGTGCGCTGGATAACTCCGGAGCACAGGAGTTTGAAATAATCAGGACCATTACGGCAAAACTTAAACTTTTCGATTTTTAACATGGGAAAAAGTCGCGTATTCAATTCAGAAAACATTGAACTCAAGGGCCTTAACCTGGTGGAAGCCAGCGCCGGTACGGGAAAGACATATTCCATTGCCATATTGGTGCTGAGGCTGGTAATTGAGAAAAAGGTACCCCTTGAAAAGATATTGATGGTAACTTTTACCAAGGCAGCAGTTGCCGAGCTCGAAACCAGGATCAGGAGATTTGTCCGCCAGGCCTTCCGGTATGCTTCGGGAAAAGGAAATGCCGACACGCTTATTGCCGGTATTGTGGATAGGGCAGGGAAAGAAATCTCAGCATCCATTCTCAAACCCGCAGTTCAAAATCTCGACGAACTTTCGGTAATGACCATTCACAGCTTTTGCGAAAAATGTCTGATGCAGTATCCTTTTGAAACAGGGCAGTCGTTTGATGCTGAAATTTCGACCGATATCACTTCCATACTCGACTTTGTTGTAAACGATTACTGGAGAAGGGAAATCAATACCCTGGAACCGGGCATTTTTCAATATCTCACTCAAAGACTGTCGAGAGAGGGCATACGCACTGTGGTGGCAAAAATCCTGGATGATAAAGTATATCTCTGCACTGAAATTGATGAAGAAGAAACACTTCAACAAATAGGGCAGGGTATAAAAGATGTGGAAGTGGCCTGGCATAATTTCGAACGCCATGTTACGGAGCACTTCACTACCATTGTATCGCAAACTTACGGAAACAGGTATGCAAACGACCTGGTGCAAAACAACTGCGATTATCCCCAAATGTTTATGGATGCTTTTGTACCAAAATGTAAAGAAGGCAAACAATACATCAGTAGCTGTTTTCCACAGGAAGAAGCGATTTGCTCATCCTATTTCAGGTTAGACGTGCGCCTCAATACACTTACGGCAGCTTATATTTTACTATACTTTTAAAAAAGCCGCCATCCAGCTCAAAAAGAATGTGGAAGATTTCAAATCGGGCAGACAACTGATCGACTTCAATGACCAGATTAAATTTCTGCATGATGCGGTGGAGAAAGGACTGATAAACGATATCATTGCCGCGCAGTATGAGGCCGTGTTTATTGATGAATTCCAGGACACCGATCCATACCAGTACGAGATCTTTAGCCGGCTGTTTTCGAAGCATTCCGTTTTTTATATCGGCGATCCCAAACAATCAATTTACGGATGGCGAAAAGCAGATATTGCCACCTACAAGCGGGCAAAAAACGAAGTGCACCGGATTTACACCATGAACCTGAATTTCCGCTCCACCGGAGAATTGCTAAAGCATCTGAATCATTTCTTTGCTATCGGCAATCCTTTTGACGACACGGAAATCACCTATGAAGCAGTAAGTGCCGGCAATACAGGTTTGGGTGAAATGACCAGCAGGGAAGAGCCCGTTCGTCCGCTGGAAATATATGAATTCAGTAATAAAACAGCAATACAAGGTTTTACAGCAAATAAAATTGCCGAACTACTGAACGATGAAACGGTCAGGATCAACGGCGTTAAACTTAAACCATCTGATATCGCTATAATTGTTCGCAAGAACAGCGAAGCCAGGTGCCTTAAAAATGCCTTATCGGAGGCGAATGTCCCGGCAATAACCGTGGACGATACCAAAGTGATGGATTCAGAGGAAGCGAGCATTATCAGGTATCTGATGGAAGCGGTAATTCAACCCACACGGGGAAACATCAACCGGGTGATACTGAATCGTTGCTTTGGACATACCACCCTTACGCTTCAGAAGCCCGATGATGCCTTTTACCTTGAAATATTCAGGGAATTAAAGCAAATATGGCTGGAATCGGGAATATACAACATGCTCTTCCGATTCTTTGACCTGCTTCAGGTGAGGTCGGTATGTCTAAACCTGGGAATTTACGGTCAGCGGGTATTAACAAACCTTTACCACATTGCTGAGATTTTGCACAATACAGCTCAAAAGAAGAATTATACCCCTTCGGAATTGTTACAATGGAGTTACCGCTCCAGGCAGCAGGAGGACGATGAATACGAACAACGCATCGAGAGCCAGAACAATGCAGTACAGATAACCACTATTCATAAATGCAAAGGATTAACCTATAAAGTGGTATTTGCCCCACACCTCGATCTGGTGGTAAGGGAAAATGATTTTTACGAGTTCCGGGAAAACGGTAACTATTGTTTTACCCATGATCCCAGCCAGGAGCAGGAAACCTTGTGGCGAACACAGGCAGAACAGGAAAACAGGCGACTGCTGTATGTTGCGTTAACCCGTGCACAATATAAAGTTTATGTTTGTGTAAACAATTCGCCTTATAACAACACTTCTTCCTTAAAGCCCTTCCTGGTGAATGCGCCGGCAGCACAAAGAGCCGATAACATGGAACTTGCGGTGCTCAATGATATTGACCGGGGATAACAACTGCACATTTACACCCAGACCGCTCCAGATATTTTTTATCCGAAACACGTTTGGCATTCACAGTTTCAGTTCACTCAACAGGTTACACTCTTCTGTCCCCATACGAAAAATGTTGAGCATCAAGGATCGGGTTACAACCAATTTATATTCCATACCCTTGAACGGGGAGGAGGTGCCGGGAAAGCATTACACAGTATTTTTGAGCAACTAAATTTTGGTGATCGCTATTCCTGGGCACAGACATTGAAGAATGCTTCGAAATGCTATTCCAATATTATCGTGGAAGAACATTTGCCCCATTACGAAACATTACTGGATCATGTATTGAGCACATCCATAAACATCTCTGGAAAGAATATCAGGTTGTGCGATATAAACCACTCCCGTAAACTACCTGAGCTGGAATTTTGTTTTGCACTGGACAAGGTAAACAAATCAGCGCTGTTTAGCTTACTGGAAACAACAGAGTTGAACATCGAAACAGAAATGGAAGGACTGATGACAGGCTACATGGACCTTGTATTTGAACATGAAGGGAAATTTTATATCCTGGACTGGAAATCGAATCACCTGGGAAACACCTGTGAGAGTTACAACTGCGAAGGATTGGAATCAGCCATGCAAGGTAATAATTATCACCTTCAATACCTCATTTATACCCTTGCATTAAAAACCTGGCTTGAAACAAAGATACCCGGATTTGATTTCGACACCCATTTTGGTGGGGTGATTTACGTTTTTTTACGGGGAGTACGAAAAGATGATACTACGGGGATATATACCACCCGGCCTGATAAAGAAAAGGTAATAAAGTTGGAAAAGGCATTGATGCGGCTCTGATGTAGCCTCCAGGATTCGCTTGATTTGAATGGTTTTCGGCCGAAGACTTCATTTCAATCTTGCAGATAAATCAGGTAACTATAAATAAATTGGGGT
>JAAUTT010000212.1 GCA_012031335.1 Bacteroidales bacterium
TGCTATCTTGAATCATAACTTAGTCTAATTATAAATAACAATCAAAATAAAATTATTTTTTTGAATAAATCTATGTATAGACTAAATAAAAATAAGATTACTCCTGAGTAACTTCAACCCTTGTAACAGATTCAATGCCCTTAATTTTAAGGAGCGTGCTCACAAGAAAATCGATATCTTTTGCGTTATGGACATACAAATCCAGATAACCTTCAAATATTCCATCGTGACTTGCAAGATTTATGGTACGAATATTAACATTCAGTTTTGTAGTGATAACAGCCGTTATCTGATTATAAATTCCGAAGCGATCGATACCCTGAATAGATACCCGTGTTAGGAATGATAGAATCTTATAAGTGGTCCATTTTGAGGGGACTATTAATTCACCATGGCTTGAAACCAGTTTAACAGCGTTCAGACAACGCGATTTATGTATGATTACCACATCGTTGGCACTTCGATGACCAATAATATCATCTCCAGGAATAGGATTACAGCATTTGGCAAGCTTATAATTAGGTTCCGAACCATCGTCGGTATCTTTAAGAATAAAAGTTCCCTTTGGATCAATCTTCAACCCATTTGTCAGTGGTATAACTTCTTCTTCCTGATCATCCTTTTTCCCAACACCCGGAATTACTTTAGTAAACTGAAGCTCCCAATACCTGATCCATTTACTCTTCGTATTCTTTTTCAGTACTTTGGCAAGATCGTCAAGTAAATAATATTGCTTCCTATTTTGCTGTAAAGTTCATCTTTGGTGGTCACTTCATATTCCGGAAGCAATTTCTTAAAAATACGTGAGCTAGGTGTTAGATTCAATTCTTTAAGTTTTTTCTCCAAAGTAACCTTCCCCAGCTCTATCCGATTTTTTATATCTACTTTAATAGAATCCTTAATTGCCGATTTTGCCTTAGCTGTAACCACATAATCAAGCCATTCCTTTTGCGATTTCTTTTTATCGGATGTAAGAATCTCAACCTGATCACCACTGGTTAATACCTGATTCAAAGGAACCAGTTTGTGGTTTACTTTTGCAGCAATTGCCGAATTTCCAATTTCGGAGTGAATTTCGAAGGCAAAATCAAGTGCAATGGCGTTCTTGGGTAGTGCTTTTATTTGCCCCTTTGGCGTAAATACATGAATTTCGGACGAAAAGAGATTCATCTTAAATTCATCGAGAAACTCAAGTGCATCCGAATTAGGATTATCCAGCATTTCGCGAATCTTTTTAAGCCATTTGTCCAGTTCCGATTCCTGTGTTTTTACGTTCTTATATTTCCAATGAGCTGCAAAGCCACGTTCGGCAATTTCGTCCATCCGGCGTGTGCGAATCTGAACCTCAACCCATTTGCCATGTGGACCCATTACAGTCGCATGCAAAGCCTCATAGCCGTTGGCCTTGGGTGTGCTTACCCAATCGCGGATACGCTCCGGTTTGGGCCTGTAAATATCTGTAATTATGGCGTAAAATATTCCAGCATTGGGTTTTTTCGGGAATATCGGGTAAGGGATCGAATGTGACCCGAATTGCAAGTAAATCATAAACCTCTTCGAAAGGAACCCCCTTATGCTGCATTTTATGATAAATGGAATAAATGGATTTGGGCCTTCCGCTGATATCGCTGGTGATATTGATATGACTCAACCTTTCGTTGATGGGTTTAATAAAATCGTCAATTAATTTTTTTCGGGTCATTTCGTTGTCGGACAGCCGATTGACAATTTCGTTATATATTTTGGGGTGCCTGTATTTAAGACTCAGGTCTTCCATTTCGGTTTTTATGGCATATAAACCCAGTCGGTGAGCAAGTGGCGCATAAAGGTAAATGGTTTCTCCGGCAATTTTAATCTGCTTATTTGGAGGTAGTGCATCGAGCGTGCGCATGTTATGCAATCTGTCGGCCAGTTTGATAAGAATTACCCTCACATCGTCTGATAGGGTTAGAAGCATTTTTCGGAAATTCTCAGCCTGTAATGAGGAGTTTTTATCGAATACTCCAGAAATTTTAGTTAGACCATCTACAATAGATGCAATTTTACTTCCGAAATTGGTTTCTATATATTCCAGAGTATAGTCAGTATCTTCAACAATATCGTGAAGCAAGGAACATACAATAGATGTAGTTCCCAGTCCTATTTCCTGTGCCACAATTTTGGCTACGGCAATAGGATGGTGAATATAAGGCTCGCCCGATTTTCGTTTCATTTCCTTATGTGCCTCATGCGCCAGTTCAAATGCCTTGATTACAGTAGTCCTGTCTTCTTCTGTCTGGATTCTGGCACAGACACTCAGCAATTCATCGAACCGCCTTCGTATTTCAAGTTCTTCCGCTTCTGTAAGAACAGCCATTCGTTATTTAAAATTTTTAGGGTACAAAGTTAATATTATGTATATGAAAGCAGTGCCTTTTTACGGGTAAATAACTGTAAAGTTCCCACGTTTCTCAAGCGTTTTTCCCGAACTGTTTTCCACCCGGATATAATAAATATAAGCTCCTTCAATTGCTTTTTTACCATCAGGTAAACGCCCGTTCCATCCTTCGGAAATTTTATTAGTTTCGAATATTTTGAATCCATAACGATCGTAAATCATTAAAGAATATTTAGAAGGTATAATACCACCAAAATCGGGTTTAAATTCGTTGTTCATATCATTACTCTCCGGTGTAAAGGCATTTGGAACAAAAATAAGTCCCAACATACTAACGCAAATAACATTTGACTCAGAAATATTAACTTCCCCAAACCGGTCGGGATTTGATACAGCCTTAATCTGGTAACATAATTCATCCGACAATTTTTCATTAACAGGAATGATATCGGTATAATTAGTCTCTCCGGGAGCAAATGTGGCAAGAAGGAGCGAATTCACCTGATCGGTATTTCTGTAAACTTCAATGTAGCTAATTCCATTCTCCCAGGTTTCGAAGCTGTTCCAGGTAAGATAATTGTTTAAAAGTTCATTTTTTGCGGTCAAAACAATATTGTTAATGGGAACAGATTGAATTCCTTCCTGTTTGCAACGGTTGAGATAAACAATTTTATAATCGTAAACCCTTTTATCAGGCAGGTTATCAGCATAATGCAATTCGCCATTACTGTCTTTATTCAGTTCGGTGAGTACTTCCCAATTATTTGAATTATGGGGAGCCCGATATAGCCGATATGAATCCTGAATGATAGCAGGATCGGTTACAAAATGCAAATTAACCTGGTTCCCGGAAGTTTGAGAATAATTCCCTAGTATATAAGTTGGTGTAGGTGGCGTTCTGGTGAAAACACAGGCCTTATTCGAAAGAGAGGCTTGCCCGTCACTTCTGATTGCGGCTATATAATAACAATAATCCCTGTTTTCAAGAATATTTTCATCTGCATCTCCTTCGTCCAGATATTGAAAAGTTTCTGATGATAGCTGTTTAACAAGTTTAAAATTATTTCCATCCTTAATTCGAAAAATATTATAACCTGCAATTTCATTTTCCCATCCAATATATGGAGACCAATTAATCAAAACAGCAGTATTACAACTATCGAATTCCAGAGAAGCAAAAACAGTTACATGAGAGGGAAATGTACGAATGCTTTCCTTATTATTTCCATTTATTGCAAAAACATTAAAATGGACTGCTTCGGATAGTACTTTCGGATATAAAAAGGTATGAGAATAGGGTGCTGCTGTTATATAAACAGTATCAATGGGATAACTTTTCCCTGAATTTCTCTCTTCCTGAATAACATACCCGATAACTCCGGGAGTAGGACTTGGCTGCCATTGTATAGTAACTTCTCCGGTGTTTGGATTAATGCTTACATAATCAAAGGTGGCCGGTTTAATCTCATCTTGCGCAACTAATGGGCCATTAATATAAAATAAAACCACATATGCACTAATCCTGAGAAGCGCCAACCACAACCTGGTAGAAATCTTCCTCTTTAAGGTGTTTTTGTGCAAGCTGAAGAATATCATCTGATGTTACACTGTTTATTTGATCGATGAAATTATAATAATAGTCATAACCAAGGTTATAGTCGAGAATAGAAATGAAGCTGTCGGCCTGAGCAAAAGGGCCATCAAACATCCGTACAGTCTCACCCAGCATATAATTTTTAACACGTTCCAGTTCTTCGGAAGGGACTGCCTGGGTTCTGAGAATGTTTAATTCCTTATAAATTTCGGCTACAGCCTCGCGGGTAACATTTGCACCCACCTCGGTGGTGATAGCAAGGTAACCCGATCTTATAAAAGAAACAAGCAAGGAGTTGATTCCATATGTATAACCTTTCTCTTCCCGAATGTTTTTCATAAGTCTTGATCCGAAATATCCACCCAGTATAACGTTAAGAATGGTGATTCCTGTATATTCAGGATCTTCTTTATTTGGAAATATTTTACCAATTCTGATTGCCGACTGAACGGCATCTGGTCTTTCAATAAAGCACTTTTGTTCCTCACCTAAAATGAATGGAATACTGGCAGCAGAAACAGGAGGTTTTCCTGTGAGATCTTTACCAAAATAGCTGTTTAAGGTATTAATATCATCTTCGGAAATTTTCCCGGATAGCACAATCTTTGATCCGGCTAATTGATAATGATTTTCAAAAAAAGATTTTAGCAAATCAGTTGAAAGATTATCAAAATCCTCCTTAACAACCATATATCCGTATGGATGATTACTCCCGTATATCATTTGGGAGAGTTTAACCCTTGCAAGGTTTTTTACTTTGTTCAGTTCAATTTCAAATATTTGCCTGTGTTTGTTTTTAAATATTTCCAGTTCAGAATCGTGAAAAGAAGGTTCAGTAATTATCTCCTGAAATAAAGGTAAAATGTGATGTAGATTTTTCCTGAGTACAAGTATTCCGATCCCGGCATTATCCTTATCTACATTAAAATTTGTATAAGCTCCGTAAAAATCGATTAATTCGGCAATTTCCATGGCCGACCGTGAACGGGTTCCTTCGGGTATTTGGTTATTGGTTGCAAAAGCAAGCAGCGGCAGGGATTGATACCAGTTTCCGGCAGGAAAAATAAATCGATTTTAATGATATCCTGATCACCATTATTAATGGTAAATACTGGTATACCATTATCCAACTTGTATTTCCGGGCTTCGATAATATTGAACCGCTCTATTTTCTTGATTAAAGGTGCTATGTTTCGGTTTAAGGAAGTCATTTTTTTTATTTTATTCCGCGTAGTAATAAAGCTTGGTGCAGTTTTCGGGGATGAATGTGGCAAAAGCCTGGTCAGTAATTTCATCCTTCACTACCCTTAAATAATTGTTAATTTCAGTATTAATCCGGTTTACATCTCCAATCATCTCGAAGTAGCAAAGATTCATTGCCTTATTCATAATATTAACATTGGCAAATAAAATATTGGCTTCATATTTATTTTTAACTTTTTCAAGTTCTTCGGTTGAAAATTCGCCCCTTTTTATTTTATCTATTTCATCCATTAACGCCTGTTCAGCTTGATTCATTGTAACATTCTTCATCAATTTACCCGATAGAATAAATAATCCAGGGTCCATATCACTTGTTATATAAGCATGTACATCGCTAAACAATTGTCTTTCTTTCACAAGATTTTGGTAAAGTCGCGATGAACGGCCATTAGACAAAAGATCAGAAATGATATCGAAGGAATAAAAGTTTTTCTCTACCCGCCCGGGCATGTGATAAGCCATATAAATAGCGTCGTAAGGAACATTTTTTCTTAATTCTATTATTCTTTCGGATGTTTGGACCGGCTCTTTCAAAATATCGGTCTGAATAAGTTTACGGCTTTCAATAGGTTCAAAATATTGCGAACACAGAGATTTTATCTGGTCTGTAGTAACATCACCACTTACCGACAACACAGCATTATTGGGAGCATAAAAACCGTAAAAGAAATTTTCAACATCGTTGAGGGTAGCCTCCTGTATGTGAGAGATGTCTTTTCCAATGGTTGGCCATTTATAAGGATGTACTTTGTATGCTGCCGGACGCAAGTGTAACCAGGCATCACCATAGGGTTGATTCAGGTATCGTTGCCGGAACTCTTCACAAACTACATTTTTTTGGATATCTAATGAAGACTGAGAAAATTTTAAACCGAGCATCCTGTCACTTTCAAGCCAAAAACCAGTTTCGAGATTTTCAGCCGGGACTGTAAGGTAATAATTCGTAATATCATTACTTGTGAAGGCATTATTATCTCCTCCCACTCTTTGAAGGGGTTCATCGAATGAATCAATATGAATCGAACCACCAAACATCAGGTGTTCGAATAAATGCGCAAAACCGGTTCTATTTTCATCCTCATTTCTTGAACCTACCTTATATAAAAGGCTAAGTGCAGCAAGCGGAGTGGAGTGGTCTTCATTAACTATTACAACTAACCCGTTGGGCAATACAAACTTCTCGAATTTTACCATGCTCTAACCATTTAACGGTCTGCCAACCGTATAACTTGTATATGACAAAGATGCATGTAAAATGTTAAAAAAAATAATGATTTAATCTTTTTAACCATGGTTACAGATGCGGCGAAGGCCGTCCATAGAAATTATTTGGATATACTTACCATTAAGTTGATTATCCCCTCATCGGTAAATTCGTATAAAACTTTTATAACATTTTCTCTTGATATATTGCATAGCTCTGATAGCTCTTTGCGTGTAAGGAGCATGTCGAATGAATTAGAATGAAAAACAACCTCGGAAAGATATATCAGAATATTGGCCAACCTGCCATGAATATTGTTTTGAGTTAATGAATACAAATTATGTTTGACATAATTAATCACATTTTTATTAAGTGAATCAAGCATTTGATTTGTAAACTGATTGTTTGTTTTCAAAATCTGCCTGTAAATACTTATATCTGTCATACAAACCGAAGTGGCATCAATGGCTGTTATATCAAATGGTTGAAGGTCGAGACTTACCATATGATTTAAAGCAATAAACTTACCCGGCCCAATAATGCTGAAAATAATACCTCTTCTTTTATATTCGAGGTGTACCTTTACAAATCCTGAATGAATAAGAATTGCATTATTTATAAACTCCCCTGCTTTTACAAGAGATTCTCCTTTGTTATATCTAAAAGAAATAGAATGCTTTAATACGAGCTCCCTCTCCTCTTTACTTAAATATTTTAGGTCAAATCTAAAATATGGTTGATGGATAAAAATAGTTACCATAATTTTAATATATAGATA
>JAAUTT010000213.1 GCA_012031335.1 Bacteroidales bacterium
TATCCTTTTCTCTTGTTAGCGGTATTGGGCTTTCTTGTTAGTTTTTCTTATAGTTAGCGGTTTAGTTGAGGGATTTTTGGATAAAATACGGGAAATGTTTCCACAGTTTTCGGTTGTGATTTATTATGTAATTAACTTTTTTATATTATCGTTTACGGTGGCCTTGTTTTTTGCCATGATTTATAAAATTTTACCCTGATGCACGTATCCGATGGAAAGATGTTATTGCAGGAGCAATTTTTGCCTCTGTTCTTTTTATGATCGGGAAATTTGGATTTTCTATATATATCAATAACAGTAATTTGGGTAGCTCTTTTGGTTCGGCAGGTTCGTTTGTGGTTTTATTAATGTGGATATATTATTCTTCTACCATGTTATATTTTGGAGCTGAATTTACCAAAGCATACGCCTTGAAATACGGCGATGAGATTGTACCTAAGGAATATGCCGTAACGGTTAAAGTAATTCAGGTGGAGAGCCATGAAAAAAGTGTACAGCAAAATGAAAAACATACTGAAATGACGGACAAAGAACTAAATAAAAAATAAACACAGGAAAATAAGCTAAATACCTTGATTAATAATGGATTGGTTTTTGTGAAATGAATGCATGTATGAAGAAAATTAATTATTAACCTAAATTGGATTAGCTATGAAAAGGAATATAACAGGCATATTATTATTGTTTTTTATAACAAGCTGTGCAACTTATACTGAATTTCCCGTGTCGCATGTTGCTCCGGCAGCAACTATAAAAGTAAAGGAAAAGAAGGATAAAAACGAGAATACTCTGGTTAGTGTTACCGCAAATAATTTGGCCAGCGCCGAAAGATTAGATCCATCAAAAGAGGTATATGTAGTTTGGATGTCGACACAGAATAACGGAATTAAAAATCTTGGACAGTTAATGCATAAGAATGCAAAGAAGTCGACACTGGAGGCTATAACTGCTTTTGAACCCGTCGAAATATTTATAACAGCTGAAGACCAGGGGAATATAACCCGACCGTCGGACTTTGAGATTTCCAGAGTGGCACTGGTGGATGCTCAGGAAAGCTCTTTAAATCAATAGAAAATATGATTAAAAATCTATTTACAGTTTAGTTTTCCTTAGGTGTCTGAAAAGAAACAAAATACAATTTAAACACTAATGACATCTAGAATGGATATTCTCTTATATTTTTTTATGGCTATAGCGTCATTAGTGTTTAAATTTTTACAGCTTCTTTTATTATAATTTACTCTGGTTAATTGTTTTCAACTACGAGGTATCTGGATGTCTGCCAGAATTTTTCAGGATCCGTTATTTCGAGTTGTTTTATATTATTGGTATCCTTCAAATTGTAAGTGTTGAAAGGATGAACAGTCACAATGTTCACTTTATCCCCTGTTAATTCAATTAATGTATCCGAATGAATATCCACACTTTTAAATTCATCGGGTTTAAATTGTGGATTTAGTTTTTTCACCCTTCCGAATAGACCAAGAAAACCACCTTTTTTAACAATCACTTCTTTATTAAGTAATTCTTTGGAATCTCCCACAACAAAGTGTCCGGTATTTAGTTTGTTTGTAACCTGTTGAATAATACTATTCTGATTAGCATTCATGGAAACAAGGCTGTTTATTCTATATTGTTGTGTGTCAATTTGTGTTTTTAGGGAAGATATGTCCTTATTCATCGCACTTATCTGTTCTTCTTTGGATTGGAGCTGATTATTCAATTCGCTAATTTCAGCGTTCAAACGGTCTCCAAGATCTCTTGAACCTGCTATTGTCCGTTGCAGAGACCTTTGTTTTTTGTCGTTTTCTTCAAGTAGTTCCTTTAGGTGATCCACCGATTGTTTCATCCGATCCTTTAACTCTCCCTGGTTTTCAGTAATCCCAAGTGTGTTTTCAAAATCTTCAAAAGATGCGCTTAACTGGTTAAGAATTGAATCTCTTTCACTGGCAAGCTTTGATAATTCCTGGTTTTTACGGTTCAGTTCTTCTATAGTTTTTTTTTTGCACGATGGAGCCATAAACATCATGATAACTAAAATGAGTATTAATTTTTTCATAACCTTTTGATTTTAGTTGTTATTCACTTTATGCAGACTAAAATCATTCCAATATACACGCGATAGCCGCGCCTGCAGTACCTGTTAAATACTGTTTAAAGAAAGGTAAGGTATTTCAATACCAACAGGTTGTAGCGGTTCTCCTTTGTATATTTAAATATCCACAGGTCGTTCTTTTTTGTAGAATTTTTTCCCCTACTTTTCAATACAGTCCTAATAAATTCCTCACAATTCAGCTAAGTTGTGTATCTCAGGTTTTTTTTAAAGAAGATGTTTTAATATTTACTTAACCAGTCATTCTGTTGGTAATTACCCTCATAATTCTCACAAAAAAATGTGGGAAATGTGCAAATTTCACATAAGCTGATGTAATATATTACCAGGATGATATTTGTAATTTCGCAACGACTAACTAAAAATTTACCGTTCCATTATTAAAAAAGGAGGTACTTATGTTAATCAGGTCAAAATCATTAAAAGGATATAAGATCAATGCTTTGGATTCGGATATCGGGAAGGTTAAAGAATTTTTCTTCGACGACAGATTCTGGACTATTCGTTATCTGGTAGTCGAAACCGGCAATTGGTTTAATTCAAGGCCGGTATTAATTTCACCCTATTTTATCCAGTCGGTGGATTATGAGTCGGAGCATGTAAATGTAAATTTAACAAAACAACAGGTAGCCGACAGTCCTCCTTATGATAGCGATAGGCCAGTTTCGAGGCAATATGAGGAAAATTATACAATTTACTATGGAACTCCTTATTATTGGGGGAGCACAAATATGTGGGGGTCATATCCATATATTATCCGCGACCAGGATAAGTGGAACCGCGATTTGGATGTGAAAAATTCATGGAATCCTAATTTGAGAAGTTCCAGGGAGGTTTTAAGTTATGATTTGCAGGCCACAGACGGCGAAATAGGTAATGTGGATGATTTTATTATCAGTGATGAAACCTGGACAATACGCTATTTTGTTCTCGATACTAAAAGCTGGCTTCCCGGCAAGAAAGTGCTTATTTCAACACAGTGGATTGACCGCATAAGCTGGGACGATTCAAAAGTTTTTACTGATCTCTCGCGCGAAACCATCGTAATGTTCCCGAATATGACGAAGATGAAGTGCTTACCCGTGAACATGAAATTACTCTTCATCAGTATTTTAACCGGCAGGGATATTGGGTAGATATACCGGCATATTCTAATTGATATTTTTGATTACTAAACATCGGGCTGTATACCTAAATAAATAATATAGGCAATAATCCTCATCTCCGCTAAAGCTTGAATATCGCCAGGCGTAGTCTCCGGACTACGCCGCCATTTTACATTAAAGTCAGGTATTTTAATTTTTACTTCTAAAGTTTTGTCGGTGTAGTGGCTAAGATACTGATGTGCAAATTTTTAGTATTTATCGAAATGGTATCAAAGGCCGAATCTCCCGATAGGGCCTTTGAAAAATCTAATTTATTATAAATTGCCTCAACTGTTATTTTTTATTTATAAAATCAATGCAGTAAACATGTATTTTTACTGTAATTCTTTTATTTCCTGATTACGTTGTTTTATCATTTCCTGGGCCAGTTTCTTCATTGCCGCATTTTTCCCGTACTTCACTTCCGTTTTTGCCAGGTCAAGTCCGTGTTGGTGATGTAAAATCATTAGGGAGGAGAAATCCCTATCGAAGTTACCGCTCATGGATGGACTCTGGTTCATTTCTTCTTTTGCTTTTTGCATACTTACATTCATTTCTTTCAGAAATCCATCATCCTTATTTGCAGGATTGTTATTAGTTAGGAATTCTTCTAATTCCTTTAATTCGTTTTCCTGATTATCTTTTATTTTTTGAGCAAGTTTCTGCATAGTGGTATCCGCACCATATTTAACCTCTTCATCGGCCATTGCAATACCATGTCTGTGATGTATTTTCATAACAGTTGCAAAATCGTAGTCGGGGTCGCCGTGTAAAGTAACTGCATCTTTTTGCATCATCGAATGGTGTTTAATACCCATAAAACCACCTGTAATTTCTTCCATTTCAGCGGAATCACTTTTTTCCTCTGTTACGTCGGCAGAATCATTATTGTTTTCAGTCTCTGCCTGGTTACCTGATTTACAGTTATAAATAAATCCAAGTACAATAATTGCTGCGATTAACATTTTGACTTTCATAGTGCGAAGTTTTAAATTAAGCTATTGATTAAACAATTGAATCTCATTTTTGGAGTTTCTGCGTGTCATAAATTGCTAAGGAAATAGTTGTTAATTATACTTCCTGCCCATTTTCCATAAATTCCGGTTGGATATCCGAAATGATATGATGCGAAATAGGCTTAATACTTAATACAGGTATTTTTAAATGATTAATTAATTGTTGAGCAAAAGGGATGTTTTTTGATGTTTTTGAACTGTCGGTGTTTACTGCTATAATGGCCAGATCAGCCGAAAATTCTTCGGCCACCTGAAAAACTTTCTCAGGGAAATCGGTACATGGGCTAAATGCCGATTGAAATTTCACATGATCATAATGCATCTGTAATTTTAACTTATCAACCAACGATGCTAACTCTTTAAGTTCGCGGGGTTTATTTCTTTCGGCCAATCCCAATATGTATATTTCGGAATTGTTTTTTTCAATTATCGGGCGTGCATAGAAATATTTTTCGAATGTTCCAGGCTTAAGTTGCACAGGAAAAAGCACTTTGCCAAAAGAAGTCTTATTCCACGTGTCCGGAACAGTTAGTACCGGGCAGTTACAACCTTTAATAACCGTAAAAGCATCTGAACCCATAAACAATTCCCGCGATCCGGAAATACCATGAGTTCCCATTACTATTAAGCTCGCTTTCTGCTGGATGGCATACGCGCAAATTTTTCCGAAGGTAAACCTTCAAGCACTTTGGAAGAAATTTTGATGCCTGTACTACTATGAATTCTGGCCGCAAGCATATCGAGGTATTTACCAATGGCCTGAAATTGACTGGCTTCTCTTTTGTAGTTTGGCAAAAGATCTTTTGACACTTCCCGATAATCAAACATATCCATTACATGCAGTATGGATACCTCTGCCCCTTGTCTTCGGGCAATTGCTAGGCCTGTTTTCAAAGCATTTTCGGAATATGCAGAAAAGTCGGTCGTTATAATTATTTTATTGATCAGAGATTTCATTTGTACATAATTTTATGTTTAAGGTCAAATGGAATATCCATGATGCTTTTGTTCATCCTTTTGGTGATCTCTTCGGATCATGGACATTTCATATGTACAAGATTTTTATTTTTAAGTGCAGCTGAAACCCATAAGGCTCAGCGAAGCCAAATATCCTTAAGGTATTGCTTAACTTTACTGGCGACCAGAGATTATGGATCTTTTCTCTGTTTATATAATTTTGTCCATTTTTACACTTTTTATTTTAACAGCTGTTGCCTTGTAGTTTGCCACTCTGAAACGTTCAGGAGGTATACCAAGCGCCTTTTTAAAATACCTTCCGAAATAAGAATTGTCTTTAAATCCCAGCCTAAACGAAATTTCCGAAACCGTTAATTCGGTATGAGTTAGAAGTCTGCGAGCCTCAAGAATAATTCGTTCCTGGATAATGTGGCTAACTGTTTTGTTTGAAATTTCTTTGCAAACAGCGTTTAAATAATTAGGTGAAATATTCAGCTTTTCGGCAAAATCCTTCGATGTTTTTATTTCAGAAAACCGGCTATTCAGGAGGAGGGTAAAGTCGTTCATAATTTTCATTTTCCGGTCTGCTATAAACAGATTTTCATTCAGATTGGCTTTTCGCCTGTAAAACATTATTAAAATCTTCATGCAAAGGCAAATAACCTCTCTTGAATTTTCATTTCTTTTGGTGTATTCCTTAAGCACCACCTCAATCAAATTGTTCCATTCGTTTTCTTCGTCGGGTTCAATTTTAATGATTGGCGGAAACTCTCCCGAAAGAGTCTGGTCGCTTTTTATTTTTGGATTACCAGTATAAATCTGATTATATAAATTATCTGTGAATTGCACCATTATTCCCTGCAGGTCTTCATTTTTGGTCCACGAGAATTTTTTATATTTATCGATAAGAAATATTTTATTCCTTAGGGCCGAATGCTCATCAAAGTCTATTTGAATTGTTCCTGACCCCGATTTGATAAATATTAAAGTATACCATCTGCTATTTAAATTATATTCACCGTTACCTGAAATCATTTCATGGATATTATTGATCTTAAAGTCAGAAAGGGAATTTGATTTAGCGGAAAGGGGATACTTTATTACCATAGCAATTTTTCTATAATTGAATAGTACCACAAATTTAACCCATTTTAACCTATCCAATGGTATTTTACCGTTGGTTAATGGCACAAATCGTTTGTTTTTATACTAATATTTCTGGCGATATATTAATATTGAAAAAATCAGAATCTGACATGTTATTTAATTTGATACTATGCGGACAATAATTATTTCGAACCGATTACCGGTCAAAGTAAAGGATGTGAATGGCGATCTGAAGTTTGTACGGAGTGAAGGAGGGTTTAAGTCACCTTCCGAATCCGTTATTTTTCTCGAAAAGTTAGTCGGAAAACAAAAATTAATACTCCTAAATAATGAATACAATTTCTAATGATTCGAATATTTCTGTGGTAGTGGTTGGTATTATAATCTTTCTTGTTACCTTTTTGATATTGCTGTTCATATCAAATTTTTTGTATAAAAGGGTGAAAAGATATGTCAGCAGAACACCAGGGAAAGTGGATGATTTTATCCTGGAACTTTTTAGATTACCGCTTTTATGGCTATTATTCTGGATTCTTTTTAAAATATTTTCGGTCGTTACCCTGAACCGGTTTTCATTTTCCACCCATATTTCCCATGCTAATAATATTTTGCTAATTTGGTCCGTGGCATATATCCTTACCAAATTTGTAAAAGCCGGCGCTTATTATCTTCAGAATAGACTGGATATTACCCAGACTGATAACCTACTGGCACGGAAAAATCTAACACAGTTAAAAGTTTTTCAGGGAATTGCGAATACATTAATTGTTATCGTTGCTATTTCTATCAGTCTGTTATCCTTGAAAAAGCAAGAGCATTGGTGTTAGCCTTCTTACTTCAGCGGGGATTCTGGGAATG
>JAAUTT010000214.1 GCA_012031335.1 Bacteroidales bacterium
AAAGGGTGGTGCGCATCTTAAGGTTATTAATGGTCATTGCCTTACCATCGCGTGGGTAACATCTCCGGTTAGGCAGTGAATTGTCGGGAGCTAATATGCTGGTAAGAAACACCGATTTTGAGGCTTCCTTCAAAGGTATTTCCCGTTCCCAGGGCAATGGAGAATTCTGGGCAAACAATGAGATGAATAAGATAAAACCTGCAAGAAAAAATGTAATGATTTTTTTTCTTCTGAAATTTTGAATAAAAATAAGTAAGACCATTGGTGTAAATAGTTTTATTCATCGTGTTAATTATTAGTGGTTAAAAGTTAATAATCCCTTGTCATTTCGACCCTGCCTTGCCAGGCAGGCGCAGGGAGAAATCTAATATTTTTGTCCGGACAGCAATAAAATCTCATTTAAATTCTTCGTAAATTTTTAATACTCAAAATTTTTTAAGAAACTACAAACTTGGGTTCTATCTTGAACCAGTCTACCTTCAGGTTAACGTTTTGTTTGCTGTTGATCCTGATTTTGTTATCTCCCTGCTTCAAGGCTACCAACCCAAGGTCTATTACTTCCCATCCCATGGTTTTCCTGAAGGGGGGTTCCGTTCCATCCTGCAAGGGTTTTCGCACCTACTAAAACATCTCCATTAAATTCCTTTTCGGCAGCAAGCCTAATAGATAAATTTGCTTTCATGTCGTTGGCTACCTGTACGAGAACTTCTACGTAATCGTGACTCACATCAAAACCGGTTACATAGCCTTTGCCGTTATATCCGGGGAAGCTGCTGGCTGTTTCGGTGCCGTTGAGCCGGCCACCTGCGGCTTTGCCATTTTCGGCTTCGAGCATGATGATGACTTTGTTGGGTTTTCCCTTTAGCAGCCCCAGAGAATCAGGAACTATGGGTTTGATTGTACCGTCGGGGTTGTAATAAAGGTAATCGGCCATCAGGTTACGTACCTCGCTCATCCCGCCGGAAACCCAGGCGCTGTGGTGAAAAGCAATCCAATTGCCTTTATATTTTACGATCGATCCGTGGTTGGTTCCGGATCGTCCTTTAAATTCGGGTATATACTTCCCTTTGTACTGATAAGGTCCCAGCGGCTTATCGGAAATGGCATAATACATTTCTTCGGGCCACTGGCCATTGGGTAACCCCGGGTACGACAGATAGTATTTGCCCTTGTACTTATGTACCCATGGGCCTTCGAATACTTCGAAAAGTTGTGGGGTGAGGTCTACCTTGGTGCCTGGAACAGCCGATTTCAGGTCGTCGGTGAGCTGCACAGCGCTGCAATGCCCGCCTGCACCCCAGAACAGGTAAGGGGTGTTGTCGTCGTCAACAAACAGGCAGGGGTCTTGTCCCCATTCCACGCCCTGGATAAAACCAATATCGGTAAACGGCCCCTGGGGAACATCGCTGGTGGCAAGCCCGGTGCGGAACATGCCCGTGGCTTTTTCGATCATACAGTAAACCAGGTAATATTTGCCATGCCTGTAAACAGCATCGATGGCCCAGGCATGGCTAATGGCCCAGTCGACATCGTCGACCGATAGCACCCGCCCATGATCGGTCCAGGTCACCAGGTCGTTGGTCGAGAACACATGGTAATCGAACATGGTGAGGTGATGGTTGGTACCCGGTACGTCGTGCGAAGTATAGAGCCACAGAGTATTTGTGTCATTTGGCCATACATGGGCCGAGGGGTCGGCGGCATAAATATGTTTGATCAGCGGGTTCTGGGCATTTATTACTCGGGTAGATACTGAAAAAGCAAGAATGAAAAGTAAAATATGGGTTCTCATGAGGTTTTTGTTTATTTATAATTTACTGAAGCGAAAGGATTTAAGATCACAGATAATGTCGGAAGTGTTATCGGATATGAATTTGAAGTATAAAACCATGCACACCCGTTACATTGTCGACTGTGGTTGAAATATCGTGCCAGGTTGTTTCCACTTTTCCTTTGTTTACGATATTTGCTGTTCCTATTTTGGTACCACGTGCAGGATCGGTGGAGTCGATCCAGATTTCCATTTTACCTGAAGCGACATTGCCCCGGATGGAAGCCGTAAACTTTGTTTTTTCACTTTTTCGACGGGTTTGTAAAATCGTAATACTTGAAACCTATCACGCAGTTGTTCTTGTTATTAATTACCGGATGGGTAAAACTGTCAATTTCGGTAATATAGTTGCCACCTGTTAGCACGCAGGCAATGTAAGTTGAATTTTCTTTATAGGGGTCGAGTTTTTCGGCAAATCCCATGGAGGTCATATCTACTTCCTTAATGCTGCCGTCGGGTTCGAAATAAACTTTCTCGACACAGGCTTTGCGCGACATAATGGTGTTGTTGGTCATACGATGGTAAAAAATATACCATTGGCCGTTTATCTGCATCAACGAACCGTGGATATTCCCTCCCGGGTAATCGCGGCCATTGCGGACAATCACTCCTCCGTATTTGAAAGGGCCTCTTGGAGAATAGCTGGTGGCATAAACCATGAGACCGCCATCGGCATAAATCATGTAATATTTACCATTGATCTTGCGCGGTGAGGCTGCTTCAAAAAAGTTGAAGGGAGGTGCAACGGGTATGATATCGCGCTGATAAGTGTTGGGCAATACCTCATACATATTGTCGGGATTCAACTCGGCCATAAACGACCACAGGTAACCGCAGTAAATGTATACACGGCCATCGTCATCGACCAATACCCCAGGGTCGATAAACTGTTTCCAGTTGGTGAGCGAATCGTGCATGCCCGCCGGTGTTTTGTACTGCGAAACCAGTTTAAAAGGGCCTCCCGGTTTATCACTTACGGCAACACCTCCCGGAGCACCTGTTATGTAGAAATACAGGTAGTACTTACCGTCTTTTTCTACCACATCGGGGGCATACAAGTCGTTGTCGCTCCAGGATACATCGTCAATTCCTTTCGAATCGGCCTTCGAAAAAAACGACTCGCTTTCCATACGCCAATTGGTGAGATCGTTCAAAGCTGCCGACCATACCACATGTTTGGTGTCGCAAAAGGTTTTGGAGCCAGCTTTGTCGTGCGAGCCATAAAGGTAAACCCTGTCGCCAAACACCCTGGGTTCGCCGTCGGGAATATATTCCCATGGGGGAAAGAAAAGGATTTTTGAGCCGAAGCACCAATAATCATGAAAAAGAGGAAAATCAAAAAGAATCCGGTTAAGTTTATGTGAAATATGTTTTTCATTATCAATTAATTATATTGAATCGTTTTTATTTATTGGTTTTCGCCTCTGTGATACACCTGAATCTCGGAGAATTTTGGCAATATGCCCGAATTGTTTATCTGTAACCGGATATACCTGGCAGTTGTTTTCGCAAAAGATCCGGAATATGTGCGCCTATTTTATTGACCTTTGTCAAGGGTAATCCATTTTTTACCCTTTTTGTATTGCAAAACAAAATCGTTGGTTCTGGGTTCCCACTCATTTCCCTCCTCGCGAATATCAATGCGGTCAAAATATTTATCAGCACCCAGGTCGAGTTCAATCCAGCATTGTCGGGAATCTGACTTCCACTCGGTTTGCGCGTCATCATCGACCAACAAGTGGGCCATTTGCTGGTTAACGGAAGCTGTAACCTTTGCATTTTTAGCTATCGATTTGGTAGGGATCAGTACTGGTGATATATCGGCGGTGCTTCCATTCAAAGTAAGCTTAATTATTGTACCGGGATTTTTCCGATCTTTCTTGTCAATCAAAAATTTAATGCCCTTACTGCTTTCTTCAAAGGCGATATTACCTCCTGTGAGCAATTCGGCCTTTTCAATTTTTTTACCCAATGGCGGGAAATATTCAGGTGTATCGAACCACGAAAGGATGTGAAGGTAAATCACATTGCCCTTGTTTGTGCTGGCTCCCCAGGCGGCTGGTTTGTATGGCCCGCCATCTAGCGCATATATGCTTTCGCCATATTTTTCGAGCCAATTTCCAATACCTGTGAGAATTTCTGCCTGGCGGGGTTCAATAATTCCGGTAGGCATTGGCCCAACATTAAGCAACAAATTGCCATCGCCTCCAACCGTGCTGACAAGAATCCTGATGCAATCATCTGCCGACTTAAATTTATCGTTTGTTTTCCACGACCATGATGTACCCAGGGTCATACACGATTCCCAATAATCCTTGTTATTAAATGCGCCAACTACCTGTTCAGGACATTTATAGTCGCCAGGTAAGCCACAACGTTCATTTATAACAACATCAGGTTGTAACGTGCGGATGAGTTTGAATAATTCTTTTGAGTTGTATTCTTTCTCACCATAGAATAAGCCGTCAAAGAAAATCATATCGATTTTACCATAGTTGCTGCACAGTTCTTTCATTTGCCCGAACAGATAGGGACGATATGCATCAAAGTCCTTTTTTATAAAATCAGGGTGATGCCAGTCGGGTTGCGAATAATAAATCCCGAAAGCCATTCCTGCAGCATGACAGGCATCCGAAAGCTCTTTAATAACATCGCGGCCAAAAGCGGTATTGGTAATTTTATAGTCGGTAAGTTTTGAGTCGAACATACAAAAGCCGCCATGATGTTTGGTGGTGATTACAATGTACCGCATTCCGGCTTTTTTTGCTATTTCAACAATTTTGTCCGCATCAAAATCCTGCGGATTAAAACTTTTGTAAAGGTTATTGTAAATTACATCGGGTATTTCCCCTTCACCATCCACATCCACCCGGGTTTGTTTGGCCCAGCTAATTTCTACGCCTAAAAGGCTCGACATATCCCAATGCATGAACAACCCAAAAGTGCGGTCGTCCCATTTCTTCATATTTTCGGGCGATGCTTTTAAATAGGGCGTATATTCGGTTGTTTCCTGAGCATTTAAATTGTCGCTGCTGGCCAAAATTAACGTCAGGATTAAAATCAGTTGAACTAATCTGGTTTTTAAATTCATATCAATAAGTTTTTGAGTTTGACAAATTGTTCCGTTAGGATCAACTTACAACCTCTTAGTAATTTTTAAATCGAGAAGTTTTGGATTGATAGCCGACGACCGGATAATGCCGGTTAACCGCCTGTGCCATTCCACATCGCGCCACATACCCACAAACTGGGGGCCGCAGAAATTGCTGGTAGCAATGGCAATCCATTGTCCGGTAGAAGCAGCCGTAATGGTACCCAGTTCGCAAAGCTCCTTTACCCAATCCCATGAAAGTAGTGGCCAATCCTTGTAATCCACAATTCCCCAGCATTCGGTGGTTATCAAAGGGAGATTTGCTTTGGCCGCGTGAACGGCTGTGAGCTTAATTTTATCGGTCAGGAGTTTTTTCCAGTATTCGGGCTTGGAGTTGTAAATGCCTTCGTATTCGGCAACAAGGTTTTTATATACCTGGTTCGAAAACAGCCCATCGATGTCAACCGGGCGGCCTGCTGCTTTGCTTCGTTCCTTTACCTCGCGGTAAAATTCGCCGTTGTTTTCTTTCACCATCCAGATATGGTGTTCGGCAAAGTCGAAGAATGACAGGTCGCGTTCAGAATACTTTTCGACATCGAGGTTGTCGAAAGAATAATTCAGCGGAATCTGGGGATATTGTTTCCGAACCAACTCAATAGCTGTTTTCATCCATTTCATGGAAGCATCGGTATGCCAGTAGCCCCAGGTGAGGTGCGGAGGGTCGTTTTTAAAGTACGGAGCCCAGATGTCGCCCGGCCATTCGTTGCATAAATCCACGTACAGAATATTATCGAATAATCCTTCTTTCTCAATGGTTTGAAGGGTTTTTATCCAGATCTCGGCATGTTTTTCGGCCGAGGTAATTTTCATACGGGTGTTGTCGGCATCTTTCCTGTACCACGACGAAAGGCCAACTTTGATATCGTATTCTTTACATTTGGCTATAAACTGGTTTAAGTTTGGCTGAACCTTCACTTTGTTTATATCCGGGCTTCCCCAGTTCTGGATGCTCCATACTTCGTGCAGTGTCCATTCCTTTTCAGGGTTTTCGGCAACCAAATGGGGATATGCATCAATGCGTACTGCATTGTAACCACGCTCTTTCAAACCTCCCAGCGCTTCGTCCCAGTTTTCGTAACCGGCACCAGGCCATCGGCGCTCAAGCCAGGAGAAATCCCACATGGTAATGGCACGGGGACTTATTGCTGTTACCGGGTTATTTCCAGTGACGGCAAAAGGAGATGCTCCTATACTATTGGCAACAACGCCAAGAGTTGAGGCGGCAGCTATGTTTCTTACAAATTTTCGTCTTTCCATGTTAAAAGTTTTTAAGTGTAGTTGAAAGAGAAACAGCGACAGAATCGGACTTCTGGTCGTTACCTGAAACTTAAGGATATTTATTTCTTTTTCGATTTCATGAAATCAATGAACATCTTTCCATTATCAGTAGGGGTGAATTTTTCCCAGGAATCGATCATGTTCGGGTGCCATTCGGGGTCGATTACCCAGGCTATCCAACTGATGCCACGCGACTCGCAATAATCCAGGATTGACTTTCCGTATTCCATGTTAACGCTCATATCGCTCATGGTGAACCCTATTTCGGTGGCTATCACGGGATATTTCCATGCTGCAAAGCCGAAGTTCTCATCCCACTTTGGTTCATATGGTTTGGACCGTTTATGAGGATAGGGGTGAGAAACATAGCAAATTCCTTCGGCGTTTATGGGAGCATATTGAAGCGGGGTTAGATCGTACGCCCAGTCGAAACCGGCAACCATTGGAATGGTTTGCTTGTCAAATCCCCTGATAATGGCTATCATTTCTTCATTTATTTTTTCCATTCGTCCCATGTGAGTTGACCTAACTGATTGTTAAAAAGAGTAGGTTCGTTAAACAGCTCATAAAAAGCTATGGTGTTGTTTTGGGCATAACGGCGGGCGATGGTTCTCCAGAAATCGAAGGTTTCGGTCATCGAGGTATTGTACATCGGATCCTGGAACAGGCCGGTTTTAAGGTTACCAATGGTGTGCCAGTCGATAATAATATAGATTCCCTGTTCGGTAGCCCATTCCACTGCCTGGTCGAGCAGTTTCAGGTAACCTTCGGGTGTTCTTTCTCTCCATGCAATTGGGTGCACAGGAATGCGAACCAATTTTACTCCAAATTCGTTGAGCTTCACAAAAAGGTTTTTGTTCCAGTAGCCCTGATGTTCGATCTTGTCAGGATCGGAAATAGACACCCCGCGGAAAAGGATTTTAT
>JAAUTT010000215.1 GCA_012031335.1 Bacteroidales bacterium
CGGTTGTGATTTATGCACTTGTAAATCTGATTCAAAAAGGCCTTTTCAATCAGAAAGGAGCCCATCTGGCAGCTCATCCGTTTTTAATGATCATACTTCCTATGGAGCCATTCTTGCTATGCTGATCCCGGTTGTGGCCGGTCTGGGTTTCATCAGGAAATATTCCATCCCGTTTCGCACCCTCACCTGGATCATTTTCGCCATCCTTGTTTTGCATTGGTTTTTTCGTACACACGTGCAGCCTGGATAAGTGTTGTTGTGGCTGCCGGAATTTTTGCTGTTGTGAAACTGAGAATATCTTTTAAACTTATTGGATTAATTACCCTGGTTGCAGGATTGATAGTTTTTCCTACAGAACTGAAATCTTTCTTAAACTGGAGCAAAACCAACAGGATTCGTCAAAGGATATTTCCAAACATATAGAGTCCATTTCCAATATCCGTACGGATGCGTCGAACCTGGAACGTATTAACAGATGGAACTCCGCTTTCAAAATGTTTAACGAAAGGCCTGTTACAGGTTGGGGACCTGGAACTTATATGTTCCAATATGCTCCGTTTCAGGTTTCGCACGATAGAACCATTATCAGCACCAATATGGGCGATTGGGGTAACGCCCACAGCGAATATATAGGACCTCTCGCCGAATCGGGAATTCCGGGAATGGGATTGGTGATAATACTTGTTATCGTAAGTATTTTTACGGGGTTTAAAGTCTATTTCCAATCCGAACCCTGGTCGCAGGAACGGATACTTTCACTGGCACTTACGTTGGGATTAATTACTTATTACATACATGGCACGCTCAATAACTTTCTCGATACGGATAAAGCCTCAGCGCTCGTTTGGGGTTATACTGCTATGCTGGTGGCCATGGATGTAAAATACCGGCGCAAACAACCTGCTAAACCCGAACCCACCAATTAGCCCAAAATATCAGAAATAGATGCAGAATTTCATTCCCCTGTAAAATCAAGGAATATCCTACATACTTTTTAAAACTAAAAAGCAAGAACCAAGCATTACAATTCCTGTTACAAGATGAAAGCCTACTATTGCACCTATGAATTTTCCTGAATTCCGGGGTTTGTCTGGCTGGTTGTCGTTCAATGGATAATTTGGGATATACGCAGAATCGCAACTTGTTTCATTTTCAGTTTCGTTTCTGTCACTACTAAAGGTACCTGTATTATTATTTAAGTACTGATCTGAGCCGGTAACTAATTTCAGGTTATCATTTATTTTGTCACGATTGTATGACTCCCGTCGGGATTAACCACGGTTGAAGAATTTCCGTTATGGAAAATAACAGTATGACTTCCGTCGGGATTTACCTGTGTTGAAGTACTTCCGTTATGGAAAATAACAGTATGACTTCCGTCGGGATTTACCTGTGTTGAAGTACTTCCGTTATGGAAAGTATTCGTATGGGAACCATCGGGGGTTCACCTGAGTGGAGGTGCTTCCATTGTTAAAGATAACCGTATGGGTACCGTCTGGATTAACTACCGTAGAAATATTACCCGTTGTATGAATTACCGAATGCGATCCATCAGGATTAACCTGGATTGTCTGGCAGAAACTGCTTAGCGATAACAGTGAGGCTGCAAAAGGAGAGTAAATATTTTCATATACAAGCAGTAATAAAAGTTTATGCGGAACGTTTCCATACCAACAATAATTATACCCTAATTCATACTTAAAATACATTAAGAAGGTGCTATCGGGAAAAACAAAAGTTCAGATTACGATGCTTTTTATCTTTTGTATGTTGTTATCCAACTGTGAAGGAGAAAAGGAGCCTGGGTTTAACGAATTTCACAATCCCCTGGCTAATCCCCAGTCGGGACCACCAGCCGGAAATCCTGATGGAAAAAGTCCGGTTCCATCGATTGCCGGACCCGAGGATATATCAGTTCCCGACCAGGTAGTAGGTAACGGTACTCCTGAAAGTTGCACCTGCGATGCCTTTGTAAATGCCGTTGCCAAAGGAGGCCGTATCGTTTTCAATTGCGGTTCAGCGCCAGTTACCATTAAAATGGACAAACCAGCCAAAATATTTAATGATGCTAAGCCGGATGTTATTATAGATGGTGGCGGACTAATAACACTGAGCGGTAATGGTAAAACACTGCATTTTGTATATGAATACCTGCGATCAGGTTCAGCACTGGACAACTTCTCATTGTCAAAATCAGGATCATCCCCGACTAACGATTCAAAATCTTACCTTTTCCGATGGGAATTCTACCGGTGAAACAAATTACGATGGTGGAGGAGCCATATGGGTTCGCGGAGGAAGATTTAAAGCAGTAAACTGCCGTTTCTTTAATAATGTTTGTAAAAGCGAAGGACCCGATGTGGGTGGAGGGGCAATCCGGGTATTCAGTCAGTATAATAACCTTCCGGTATATCTTGTGAACTGTACATTCGGAGGTGCCGAAGGCTTCGGAAATTTTGGTTCGAATGGCGGTGCAATCAGCAGTATCGGAGTATCGTGGACTATCTACAACAGTTTATTTTCGCATAACCGGGTAACAGGGAAGGGTGGAAATCCGGCTCAGAAAGGCACCCCCGGCGGAGGTAGCGGTGGAGCTATTTACAACGATGGAAACACCATGACACTAAGCATTTTTGGTACGCGGATCGAAAATAATCAGGTAAATGCTTATGGTTCGGCGATATTTTTTGTTACTAACGATCATTCGGGAAACATCAGGATTGATAATTCTACCATACAATATAACACCGGAGGATCGTGGTATCCTGTATATCCCGGTATTTCCATGCACAGCGATACCAAGTGCACCGTCACAAATTCTGTTATCAGATAATCATCTCTTTTTTGAAATCAGGGTTATAGAACGACAAAACCGTTTAACAGATTTTCCATTTCAGGCAGAAATTCGTCCAACAAATTTTGAGTGGTATAAGAAACAAGTTGAACTGATCCTTTTTCATAGGAGAAATAATATCCAAAATAACTGAACTTTATACCTTCCATAATACCATCGAGCTGCATGCAATAAACCTTTTGCCCGTTCACAGTTCTATACTCCTCTTTTACGAGCACAACTTCGGGCGATACCTTCCTTGCATTTTCAAAGGCTATCCGTTTCAAGGATTCCAGCGGAATTTCGATTCTTTCGGTTATAAGCAAACAATATGCTTCTTTTTGTTTCAACTGAAATTGAAATTCGGCAGCATCGTTGACATCAGCTTTCTTAAACGACCATTTTTTAGGATTAATATATACTGCAATATTTATAATGTTGCTTTTACTGTAAAAGTTGCATCCTTTGGTTTCGTATATTCTACAGGATTAACTTTAATTTCGGCTTCGGGTTCCGGTTGTATTATATATTTCCAGGTTCCGTTATCATAAAGTATTACCTCCTCACCATCGTCGGTAACTGCATTTTTCTGACTGTATGCGGAAATTGTCATAAATAAAAGTACAGGTAAAAGGAAACTCTTCATTGGTTTATGGTTTGATTAGAAAATCTTGGAATAATCCAGTATTACTCGATTAGCCTTAAAAAGTTACGCTTTTTGGGGATTAATTAGAGTACCAAAAAAAGAGGGGTTAACGAAACATTCGCAACCCCTCTTTTGCCTATGATTATATTTTATTCTTTATGAACTTCCGAACCTCCCTTTGCATCAATATTAACCGAAGCAGGATTGCCAGAATAGTATACCTGTCCACCTCCCGAAATATATCCGGTTATATCCGATGATGCATTAACCCGGACATCAGAACCACCGCTGGCTTTGAAGTTTGTTGTTTTTGTTACCAGATTACCTGCATGAACATCGCCACCTCCATTAACAGATATTTCAAACATATCGGCCTTTCCGGCCAAAGTAGCATCGCCTCCACCTGATACTGTACAATTTATTCTTCCGGCATCTATATCAAGAGTCAAATCACCGCCACCAGAAATACTGATATCTGCACCGGTTGTCCTTCCTGTACTTTTGAGACTTATGTCACCGCCACCCGTCATGGAACAGTTAATTTTTTCTGTAACAACGTTGGAGTTTAAATCGCCGCCGCCGGTAATATTCATGTTGTAATCCTTCATACTTCCATTTATCTCAACATCGCCTCCTCCGCTGATCCTGCATTCCATGTTGTTAGTTTTGAGATTTGTTTTTAAGTCTCCTCCACCTGAAATTTCAAGGTTCAGGTTTGGCACATCCAATCCCTGAGAGGCAATAACATCACCTCCTCCCGAAACTCTGAGTTTTTGAATAGACTTCAAGGATATTTTGGCCTTCATTCCTTTGGTTTGAATGATATTCCTCTCTGTGTAGATTTTTAAGGTTCCGGCTTCCACCTTAACAGTAATATGTTCGAACAGATTTTCCTGTGCCGAAAGCACAACTCCTTCGCTGTTGCCCTGAATAAGGTCTACATCAAATCCGCCTGAAACCTCAATAGCATCAAAACCGGAAACATCATAGGATTTATCCTTAACTTCACCTGTACCTTTCACTAAAAGAGGAGATTGAGAAGAAATGCATGAAGTAAATCCTGTGAAAATAATTGTAATTATCAGGATGATAATGTTATTAAATTTCTTTTCCATATATTTAAAAATTAAATGAGGATTTATAACAATTATAAGGACGTTGATTTCTGCGATGTGCTGCATTCTTTTAATTTAATTCTTATCTCATCATTATCAAATGAATGGATTAAGGATATCCTGAAATTATCTTATTGTGCCTGTTAAATTAGACCCAAAAAATATATATGAGAAACTTGAGAGAATGGATTTTTAGAATTTGGTACTGGTACGTTAATTCGGTTGATAAAAATGCTGAAGTGCTGTTTATGAACTATGGTTATTCCAATGGTGAGGAAATAAACCTATTGCAGGAGGGAGACAAAAAAAACAGGTATTCTATTCAACTTTATCATTTACTCGCGAATGCAGTTGATCTGAAAAAAAAACACATCCTTGAAGTTGGAAGCGGACGTGGCGGCGGATTAGCCTATGTTGACAATCAATTTAAACCCGAATCGGCAACTGGCATGGACCTGGATAAAAATGCTGTTTCATTTTCCAAAAAATTCTATAAATCAGAAACTCTGGATTTTGTGCAGGGCGATGCACAAATGATTCCACTTGAAAGCAACAGGTACCATGTGGTAATGAATGTTGAATCGTCGCATCGATATCAGGATATGCGAAAATTTTTATCCGAAGTATATAGAGTATTGCAACCAGGTGGTCATTTTTTGTTTACTGATTTCAGGTATGATCATGAAATTCAGGCTTTGCAGGAAGACCTAAAACATTCCGGATTAACCCTGATAAAAGAAGAAGACATAACCGAACATGTTGTAAAAGCCCTTGAACTGGATGATAACCGCCGAAGAAATCTTGTAAAAAAACTGGCTCCTCGTTTTTTACACAGTATTGCCCTGAATTTTGCAGGAACGATAGGGTCTTCCACCTACAATCAGTTTTATAAACGGGAATATGTTTATATGAACTATGTTTTGCAAAAGAACTGATTTACTTCAAACTTAAAATATTTGCAGGTCATAAAAGGTACTTTTTCCCTTTTGTTGAACCACTTTATTTTTTAATTCCTTCCGGATCCCGAATGGGGAGTATTTCGCTGTTCATTTATAAATCTGTTCAGATCGTCAACCGAACGTGAAAATGAAAAGGAATTATTCAATTTGTAATAATCACTTTGATCGGTGCAATAACCATAGCAGAATTTTGCCAGTTCGAGACGGCTGTTTTCAAAGGTAAATATTTCAATCAGTTGTTTAATCTGAAAAACTGTAAAGCATTGTTTTGCTTTAACTATTTGCTTTGCAGTTTCCATCCGTGTATTATCAAACGATTGTTGTTTGATATTAACCGCAATCTCATTCATTTCGGCTTCGCTTATCCGGCAGTAACCTGAACCGGGCCGGCCGGTGCGACTATCTCTGCCCGGTCGGCCTTTTCGCTCACGCACAAAATTGTCGAATTCGGTTATATAAATTTTATCCTTGAATAACTGGTTTCCATATGAATAATTGTCAACATCGAAGGTATAATCGTAGGAGCGTTTCAGGTATTCGAGTCGTTTTTGCTCTTTCTCAATAATACTTCCCAGTTTCATTATTTGCGATACAGCAAGACAGTTGTTTTCGGCCAGGCGAATAGCAACCTGTATGCGTGTTTCATCATCGCGGTATTTCATAATTTCAATTACAACATCTTCAAATTCTTCTTCGCTCATTGGACGATCGCACAGCGAGTATTCATTGTAGTTCTCATAAGAAGGATAGTTATATTCAGGGAAGTAATAATCTTTTCCGTACGAATCGCGGTATTTACCGGGGCGATTGGTTCGTCTTGTTTGCCCCTCCATATAGTCGTGAAAGCGCATTACTGCTGAAAAAGAAGAAAAAGAATCGTACAAATCGTAAATATTTTCCTTATCGTAAATAACAGGATAGGCAGTTTGAAGGAATTCGAGTCTGAAATAATCGTCGGCAAAAAGCCTGGCAATTTGTTTTGCCTGCATGGTAAACAAACTATTGCGACGGGTAAGATCGCATGCCATATTTAATCTTTTCTGTTCCTGCTTCATCAATTTAAGTCGGTTCAGTTCCTGAAAAAATATCTGGTCGGGCATGGGTTTAGGCAAAGGCTGAGCTTCCAACAAAATTGTAATGAAAAAAGCAGTGACAGCAAATACGATCTTTTTCATAAGTAAATATTAAAGTTTTGCATAGTAAGTTTATAATAAGAATAGCTGATGTTTCGATTTTAACATCAGGATACCTATACGATAGCTCTTAAATTAGGTTACCCGAATATCCTTCGCGAAAATAAGTTACAAACAATATCCGAACTAATTAATTACTATAATTTAAATAACGAGGCTATGTTTTTTAGATCTTCTGCCTGACTGGAGAGCTCTTCGGCTTTGCCGGCCATTTCTTCGGCTGTCGCAGCATTACTTTGGGTAACCTGGGTAAGTTGCTGTAAGGCCGTATTTACCTGTCCAACTCCACTATTTTGTTCCGATGAGGATGCTGATATTTCCTGAACCATTCCGGCAATTTCTTTAATATGGGGTAGCATTTCGGTAATAAGTAAAACAACTTTATCAGTAACTTCAACACTTTCTTTAGCAAGTAAACAATTTCATCAGCTGCAAG
>JAAUTT010000216.1 GCA_012031335.1 Bacteroidales bacterium
GGCCATATTGCTTGAAACTGAAAAAGAAACAGCAAATGATGATCTGGTATTAACCATTAAAAGCATCTCTATGCTGGTTAAAGAAATTCAAAGAGAGCTGCATCAATTACCCATTGGGTTGCAATGAAAAAAACCTTCCCCGGAAAACCGGAGAAGGTTGAAACTATCATTTAAGAAACAAAGGCTTTTTACATCATGCCGCCCATGCCGCCGCCCATTTGAGGAGGAGCCATAGGTTTTTCTTCTTCTTTTTCAGCAAGTACGCATTCGGTAGTAAGTAACATACCAGCAATAGAAGCTGCATTTTCGAGCGCAACACGAGCTACTTTAGTTGGGTCGATAACACCAGCTGCAAAAAGATTTTCATATACATCGGTACGTGCATTGTAACCAAAATCGGCTGTTCCTTCTTTCACTTTCTGAACAACAACAGCTCCATCCTGACCTGCATTTTCAGCAATCTGACGTAAAGGTTCTTCCAATGAACGACGAACAATGGCAATACCAGTAGTTTCGTCTTCGTTTACACCTTTCATACCTTCGAGAGACTTAATAGCACGGATATAACCAATTCCACCGCCTGGAATGAAGCCTTCTTCTACAGCAGCACGGGTTGCACTTAAAGCGTCATTAACACGGTCTTTCTTTTCCTTCATTTCAACTTCGGTAGCAGCACCAATGTAAAGAACAGCAACACCACCGGCCAGTTTAGCCAAACGTTCCTGTAATTTTTCACGGTCATAATCGGAAGTTGTATTTTCAATCTGGGAACGAATCTGACCAATACGGGCGTCGATAAGTTTCTTTTCACCAGCACCATTAACAACAGTTGTGTTGTCTTTGTCGATGGTAATTTTTTCGGCACGGCCTAACATATCGAGGGTA
This sequence comes from Bacteroidales bacterium, assembly GCA_012031335.1. The sequence continues at coordinate 886 of JAAUTT010000216.1, forward strand.
GTATTTTCGAGTTTTAAGCCTTTTTCTTCCGAAATAACAGTACCACCTGTCAGGATAGCAATGTCTTCCAGCATTTCCTTACGACGGTCGCCAAAGCCAGGAGCCTTTACAGCAGCAATACGCAACGAACCACGTAATTTATTTACTACAAGGGTAGCCAATGCTTCACCGTCGATATCTTCGGCGATAATCATCAATGGTTTACCTGTTTGTAAGGATTGTTCCAGAATAGGCAGAAAATCTTTCATGGTTGAGATTTTCTTGTCGTAGATAAGGATGTGTGGTGAATCGAGTACACATTCCATTTTCTCAGTATCGGTTACGAAATAAGGAGAAATGTATCCACGATCGAATTGCATACCTTCAACCACTTCAACAGTTGTTTCCGAAGTTTTAGCTTCTTCAACAGTGATAACACCTTCTTTTTTTACTTTACCCATTGCTTCAGCAATAAGTGCACCTATTTCAGTATCACTATTGGCAGAGATAGTTGCAACCTGTTCAATTTTTTGAAGTTCGTCGCCAACAGACTGCGATTGAGCTTTCAGATTTTCAATAACCTGAGCAACTGCTTTGTCGATACCACGTTTCAAATCCATTGGATTTGCACCGGCAGTTACGTTCTTCAAACCAACCTGAACGAGCGACTGGGCCAAAACAGTAGCGGTAGTAGTACCATCACCAGCATCGTCGTTGGTTTTGGAAGCTACTTCTTTTACCATTGAGCTCCTAAATTTTCAAATTTATTGCTTAACTCAATTTCTTTAGCTACGGTAACACCATCTTTAGTAACCTGGGGTGCACCAAATTTTTTGTCGATAACAACATTGCGACCTTTTGGACCAAGAGTCACTTTTACAGCATTAGCCAGCTGATCAACGCCTTTTTTAAGGAGGTCGCGTGCTTCAAGATTGAATTTAATTTCTTTAGAGGACATATGAATTCAGTTTTTTATGTTTTTACAATTTTATACCATTAGATTACTGCAAGTATATCAGTTTGACGCATCATAAGATAATCTTTACCTTCTATGCTTAACTCGGAACCTGCATATTTTCCGTAAAGAACAACGTCTCCAACTTTAACTTCCATTTTCTCGTCCTTTGTACCAGGACCAGCAGCAACAACAGTACCTTTTTGTGGTTTTTCCTTTGCAGTATCCGGAATGATAATTCCACTTTTGGTTTTTTCTTCGGCTTGCATAGGTTCAACTAGCACCCTGTCGGCTAATGGTTTAATTTTAACATCTGCCATATGAATATAAATTTTTATTTGGTTAAACAATCATTTTTTAAAATTCTGAGACCTGATTGTCACATTTTATGCCAAACAGCTTTTTGGCTGTATTTGGTCAATTTTAGAGACAAATTTTCAGGTTCCCGTCAAATATCTGCCAATTTTTTCCTAATTACTGTCAGTTTATGTATAATAAACTATTCGGATTGGTTATGGTAATAAAAACAAAAAGTGATCAACACTTAAGTCATGCTGACACTTTTACAATATTGTCGGTAATTTAAATACTATCTGTTTTTTTTGCGTCATCGGTTGATGTAGCAGGCTTGGATTGAGGCTGGGCTTGCTGTTGTGAAGGAAAAGCAGGAACAGCAGCAGGATCCTGGGTGTTTATTTTTTGCTCAATGGCCGATTTCCTTTCCTGACGGGAAACCTTTGGAATTACAATGCTTGCAGCTAAACAAATAAATAACAAAATTCCTGCAAGCGTCCAGGTGGCCTTTTCCAGGAAGTCGGAAGTCCGTCTAACACCCATAATCTGATTCGAAGATGAAAATCCGGCGGCTAATCCACCACCTTTTGAGTTTTGCACCAGCACAATCAGGATCAGCAAAACACACACAATGAATATTACTATTGCAAAAAGAACCATAAAATGTTGAATTATAATTATTTAATACGCTTTTCTATTTCCTCAATACGACTGGCAAAGTAAGTGCTTTTTTCCGGATAATTCAAAATTAATTTTGAATATGCTTCTTTCGCTTTTATATAATGCCCTTGTTGTTCGTAAATCTCAGCCAGTGTCTCAGTAACGAGCTCATCGGTTTCCTGCAAGCCGGGCACCGATATATCTCCACGGGTATCTTCCAAATCGAGGCGCGGAACAATTCTCGGGTTTACCTGCAAAAACTGATCAATTAAATCGGGTGTTGGCTCAATATCCGGTTTTTGGTTTGCAAGCTCGAAATCAAGCAAATCACCTTCTTCAGCCTGGACAACAACTTCCTGGTTTTCTTTATTTTGTTGACTATCAATTGAGATAGTTTCTTCAAGAGAAAATGTAAAGTTATCATCAAAAGTCAGCTCTTTATTTTCCGTTATCTGTCCGGAAACATTGGCCTCCTGGTGTAAAAAATTTGTTTCCGGAGTAATTTCTTCAGGCTTTTCCACCATCAATGGCGTTTCAACAGTTGAGGCTATATCCTGATTAAGATTAACATCCGTAGAAATTTCAACAGGTATTTCATTTCTTTCAATTTTGGGCCATCCCTGCCCTATCGTCTTCACAAGGAAATTGCGGCTTGTAAGAAACAGGGCCGAATTATTCAGTTGTTCATTGAATTTTTCGGGGTATACATTATGTAATCCATACAAGTATAACAGATGAGCATTTTGAAAATACGGATAATCTTTGATTATCTGCTGTAGTTGTTCAAGTTCCCTGTTTTGAATTAAATCGGGATTATTGAACAATTCCTGGAATTTTTTCTTTCTTCACTTGAGTTAATGTTTTTTAATATTACCAGTTAACAAAGGCTTTGTTAAATATGTCTTCAATCAGTAATTCTGATATTTCTTCCATAAGCTGACTTTCAACAGCGTCTATCGATTGATTACTGTCAAAATCTGCAAATCTCGAAAATGTAGTATCGTAATCATACTGAGCATCTTTAGAATTGGAGTACTTAACCCTTACGCTGATGGTGAGTCTGTTTTTAGCTGCAATATTCTCGCCTGTAATTGCTGCAGGCGAAACTGTATAGCCTGTTATTTCTCCTTCGAATACAGCATCGCCCGATTCATTGACGAGTTTAAGATTGGTTTGAGATTGTATCTTGTCTTTTAACTCTTCGGTTAAGTTTCGGCTTAACATAGGCTGAACAACTGAAGCCCTGTTTTGAAAATAAGGGACTTCGGCTGTAGCTGTTCCGGCAGGTATCGAGGCTCCATTAAGATCATAAGAGATTCGTTGAAGTTTACAGCCTGTTATGAGCAATAAAAAAAGCAAGCCTGTTAATGCATTCTTAATCATATTATTCCAGATTATATTCTTTAATTTTGCGGTATAAGGTCCTTTCGGAAATTCCCAGCTCAGATGCCGCAAGTTTACGCTTGCCGGAGTGTTTTTCGAGTGCTTTGCGTATCATTTCTACTTCTTTATGGGAAAGTGAAAGTGATTCTTCCAGCACTTCTTCTGTGTCTTCAATATTGTTTTCCTGTCGTACTATTTCAATTGACTGTTTGGAATTATTTACAGGAACAACAGCATCCACACTCTGATAAAGTTTTTGTATCAAATGGGCATTACTCTGCTGTATATCTGAGGTATTATCTTCCTTTTTAAGGAGGTCAATCACCAGTTTTTTCAGGTCGTTCATATCGTTTTTCATATCAAAAAGTATCTTATACAAGATTTCCCTTTCGGATGAAAAACTTTTCTGATCTTCGTGATTGATAATTGCAGGGAGTTTTACATTGGGGTAGTTTGGCAGATACTTTTGAAGCGTGTCCATAGTTACATTCCGGTTATGTTCAATAACGGATATCTGCTCGGTAATATTTTTCAGCTGACGTATATTTCCTGGCCAGTCATACGATTCGAGCATACGTTGAGCATCATCATCCAGCTGTATGGGAGGCATTCTGTATTTTTCAGCAAAATCGACAGAAAATTTCCTGAACAATAAATTAATATCTTCGGTGCGGTCGCGCAATGGAGGAATAAAAATGGGTACTGTATTTAACCTGTAGTAGAGGTCTTCACGAAATTTACCGTTTTGGATAGCTTTAATGATATCTATATTGGTAGCAGCAATAACCCTTACATTTGTTTTCATCACTTTCGATGAACCCACCTTGATAAACTCTCCTGTTTCGAGAACGCGTAACAAACGAACCTGTGTGGATAAAGGCAAATCGGCAACCTCGTCGAGAAAAATTGTTCCACCATTGGCAACTTCAAAATATCCCTTTCGTTGATCGGTAGCTCCGGTAAATGATCCTTTTTCGTGACCAAACAATTCGGAGTCAATTGTACCTTCAGGTATGGCTCCGCAGTTAACAGCGATATAGGGTCCATGCTTACGGGCGCTATGCTGGTGAATAATCTGAGGGAATACTTCCTTTCCTACTCCACTTTCGCCCGTAACAAGCACCGAAAGATCCGTAGGCGCCACCTGCATGGCAATATCAATTGCACGGTTTAAACCAACTCCGTTACCAATAATTCCAAACCGTTGCTTAATTTTTTGAACTTCCATATGACAAAATAATTCGAAACCTGACAAAATTACATAATTTATACTTCAAAGAAGTTGATCCAGGTTAAAAATATAAATATTCCGAAATGGCTCCGGATACTGATACCCTATTCACTTGTATGTAATTTTAAGTAACAATATATTGTAATAATATAAAATTGTTATATTTACTGAAGAAGGAGATTGAAACATGGGAGTAAATGTCACAAACCTGAAAGAGTCAAACGATTTTTTAAATATTCTTTTTGATAATATCACATCGGCTATATTTTTGGTTGATAAAGAAATTAAAATCGCCAATTTTAATAATTCTTTCAAGTCGTTGTTTGAAAAATCGGAAGATCAGATTTTAGGTAGACTTTGTGGCAACGCCTTAGGATGTATACACACCGTTGAAGAAAACGCTGATTGTGGAACCACAAAAAACTGCAATACCTGTCCGCTCCGGCTTAGCCTTCTTGAGTCGTTTATCAGCAAAGTTCCAACTTCGAGAACCATATTATCGCGCGAATTTCTGATCGGCGATAAATTTATAATGAAGCATTTTCAGTATTCAACCCGTTATATTAGTTACAATAATGATGAAATGATCATTGTTATTGTTGATGACATTACTGATAATGAGACTCAAAAGCAAATAATGGCCGAAACCAATAACCACCTGATTGATTTAAACAAGCAACAAAATGAATTGCTGGGTATTGCAGCACATGACCTTAGAAATCCGCTTTCGGTAATCAATTCATTTTCGGAGATAATGTACGAGGCTGCAGAAGATATGAAACCTGAAAATCTGAAAGAAATAACACAGATAATTTTTTAAAACGAGTCAGTTTTCTCTGCAACTTCTGAATGACTTACTCGATTATTCAAAAATTGAGTCGGGAACACTTGAACTCCGAAAGCTGAAATTGAGTTATCCCAAATTTTTAAAAAGCAATATATCTCAAAACGAGTTTCTCTCCTTACAGAAAGATATAGTAATACATTCCGATTTTCCTGCCGACGATTTTACTTTGGAATTTGATCCCCGCCGAATGGAGCAAGTGCTTAATAACCTTATAAGCAATGCTATAAAATACTCCTATCCGGGCAATGCCATCAATATTGTTGTTAAAAGGGAAGATGGGTATGTTATTACTTCGGTAACAGATAAAGGTCAGGGAATTCCTGAGAAGGATATTCCATTTCTGTTCGAACCGTTTCGGCAGGCAAGTGTAAAGGCCACTCACAATGAAAAAGGTACCGGGTTAGGTTTGGCCATTGTTAAAAAAATTATTGATTTTCATAAAGGAAAAATCGAGGTATCAAGTAAACCCGGAGCAGGTTCTGCTTTTACTTTTTATTTACCTGAATAAATTCACTTATTTTTGCCATTAAAACACAGATGATAAAATTTCTTGGAATCATTCCTGCCAGGTATGCATCCACCCGTTTTCCGGGAAAGCCACTGGCACTTGTGAACGGATTACCCATGATACAAAGGGTTTATCAGCAAGCTTTACTGGCATTTCAGTCGGTTTATGTGGCTACAGATGATAGCCGGATATCGGAAGTTGTTGAAAGTTTTGGAGGGAGGGTAATTATGACCTCACCCAACCATCCTTCAGGAACCGATCGTATCAGGGAAGCGCTAGATAAAATTGAACAGGAGGAAAAAACCCAATACGATGTTGTTTTTAATGTTCAGGGCGATGAGCCATATATTCAGGCACAGGCACTTGATCAGCTAAAAGGTTGCTTTAATGACAAAACTACT
>JAAUTT010000217.1 GCA_012031335.1 Bacteroidales bacterium
GGAGCATGTAAACGATTTGTTTAACTTTACCTGCGAAACATTAAATTCCTTTTTTGGCCCATCTATAATCCTGTTGTCTAAAGCTGAGGAACCTGGAAATGCACTCCATCCTTATAAATTTTTCACAAGGGAGAGTCCTTCACAAAAATTTAAAATCTCTACCGGATATAAATAAATTAAGTTCTTCTTTTATCCTTCCACCCAATTATAAACAGGAACTTTTAACCGGAAAATTAATTGAAATTGCCACTAACAAAGAATTTCCCGCTTTCCCGTTTCAAAACAACAACGACCTGAACTTTTTTGTAATGAAAATAAAATTGAAAATACTTTATCTCGGGGATAAGGGGAATGGTAAGTTATTGGCGGTAATTCATGTTTTTTGCCGAGATAAGGCCTGTGTTTCCGAAAACGAGTTTGTTAATTTATTTATCAATCAGGCGGGTGTTATTATTCAAAATAAGATTGCCGAAAACATTCTCAAAGACAGTGAAGCTCATTTTTCCAGTCTGGCTAATATGGGACAAGCCTTAATCTGGACTTCCGGCCTGGATATGAAGTGTAATTATTTTAATAAAATCTGGTTGGAATATACCGGCCGAACCCTTGAAGAGGAGATTGGCGACGGCTGGATTGAAGGAGTTCATCCCGACGATCTTGATCGCTGCATCGAAATTTATACATCGTTTTTTAAACGCAAAGAACCATTTAGTATGGATTACCGGTTACGGCGTTACGATGGAGAATACAGGTGGATTCAGGATAACGGCTCTCCTTTGTATAACGGAAATGGTGAGTTTATCGGATATATGGGCCATTGTTTGGATATAACCAAACACAAAAAGGATGAAGAGGAACTTCTTATGTTTCGCCAGGGGTTCGAACGTTCGGACGATGTTATTTACATCACCAATCCCGAAGGAATCATCATTTATACCAACCCTTCGTTCGAAAGGGTTTATGGGTATTCTCTTAACGAAATTAAGGGGAAAACTTCTGCAATCCTTAAAACAGGTACATCCAATGATGAGGATTTTAATCTCTTGCGTGCCAATTTTCTTTCGAATAAGCCCATTGTTGGTGAAATAATTAACAAAACAAAGGATGGTCGCCTGCTTAATATTGAAAGTTCCATAAGTCCGATTCTTGGACAGAAAGAAAAGTTTTTAGGATACCTGGTATTGCAGCACGATATCACCCGCCGAAAGTTGGTCGAAATGCAAATCAACAAACTTAGTAAAGCCATTGAGCAATGCCCCGTATCTATAGTTATTACCAACCTTTCGGGCGAATTGGAATATGTAAACCCTTATTTTACATATTTAACCGGTTATACTTCCGAAGAAGTTATTGGGAAAAGTCCCAGGATTCTTAAACAGGATGAAGGGGATAAGAATTTTTATCAAAACTTATGGGGTACCATCACTTCGGGTAAAGAGTGGCGTGGAGAATTTAAAAACAGGAAGAAAAACGGCGAGATATTTTATGAATCGGCCGTCATTTCGCCAGTTTATAATGAGTTAGGGGTAATTACAAATTATCTCGGTGTTAAAGAGGATGTTACTGAGCGCCGTAAGGTTGAAGAATCGTTAAAGGAAAGTGAAAAATTACTGAGGGAGGCTCAGCAATTATCGCGCACTGGTCATTATGTGATAGACCTTGAAACCCGAAAATGGGAAAGTTCACCTGTTTTGGATTCCATTCTCGGTATCGATATTGGTTTTGAAAATACTATTGAGAATTTTGGAAAACTGATTGCTCCCGAATACTACCCTGATATTTCGAACCATTATCTCAATCTGGATAAATTAAAAGATCCATTGGGTATGAATGTAAAATAAAAAGGTACAACGATGGTCAGGAGCGCTGGATATGTATCAAAGGCGATCTGAAATGCGATGCTTACGGAAATCCTTTAAGCTATATTGGAACCATTCAGGATATCACCGAAAGAAAAAAAAACCGAACACGAAATCCTGCTTCACAACGAACGGTTTCAAAGTTTGTTAAGAATTGCCAATTATAAAACGGATAACCTGCAGGATTTGCTCGATTTTTCTTTACAGGAAGCAATTCAGCTTACCGAAAGCCGGATTGGTTATATCTACTTTTATGATGAGAAGAATAAGATTTTTAAACTTAATTCCTGGTCTAAGGAGGTGCATAGCCATTGCCGGGTAGCTGAGCCAAATACGCAATATGAACTTGAAAAAACTGGTTGCTGGGGCGATGTGGTGAGGTTTCGCAAACCGGTTATGATTAACGATTTTTCAAAAAGCGAATTTGAAATCAAAGGGGTTCCACAGGGCCATGTTCCTCTTAAAAAGTTTCTTTCTATTCCGGTTATGGTTGAAAATAATATTGTAGCTGTTGTAGGAGTAGCTAATAAAGAGGATGACTACGACCAAACTGATATTATTCAGCTAACGTTAATGATGGATTCGGTCTGGAAGGTTGTTGACCGACAGAAAATGATCGAAGAGCTTGTTCTGGCTAAAGAAAGAGCTATTCAGAGCGATAATCTTAAGTCGGCTTTTCTGGCCAATATGTCGCACGAAATACGTACTCCTATGAATGCCATTATGGGTTTTTCCGAACTTCTCATTAAAGGTGCAGTTTCGGGTAAATCGCTGGAGAAGTACGCCGAAATTATTCATTCCCGATCTACTTACTTGCTTACTCTCATCGACGATATACTTGATCTTTCGAAGGTTGAAGCTGGCATTCTTCGGATTCAAAAACTTCTTTTCATGTGAACGAATTATTTAATGAACTGGCAATTCAATTTAAGTTAAAACTTCAAAATCTGAAAAAACAGATAAAATTCGTTATAAAAAAAAGAACGACCCGACGAATATTCAGTTATTGTAAGTGATAAAAACCGGATCCAGCAGTTGCTTACTAACCTGGTAGATAATGCTATAAAATTTACAACAGAAGGGACAATAACAATGTCGTATTATGCTGATGACAAGTTGGGTATTGTATTCTCTGTCGCAGATACAGGTATGGGAATCGCGCGTAAGGATCACCAGCTTATTTTTGAACGGTTTCATAAATCGAACGATTATGTTTTGAATTATGGTGGCTTGGGATTAGGCTTGTCGATATGTAAGGACTTGTTAATATTTTAGGAGGCCAGTTATGGGTCGATTCCGAACTTGGCAAAGGATCTGACTTTAAGTTTAGTATTCCTGTAAGTTTTCAAAATATGGAGGTTACATTAGTACCAGAAACGCAAATAATGATGAGTGAAACTATTTCCCGGCAAATACTTGTTGTTGAGGACGACCAGTATAATGTTGAATTATTTCAGAGTATGCTTTCTGATTTTAATGTTTTAGTCGCTATTGATGGTAGGTCGGCGTTAAAATGCTTTGCCGAAAATCCAGGCATTGAACTGATATTGATGGATATTGGACTCCCGGATATAAGCGGTTTGGAGGTTACATCCACCATCAGAGCTTCCGGAGCAGATATCCCTATTCTTGCTCTCACAGCTTTTGTAGGTGAAAATGATATATTGAATTCAAAAAATGCTGGTTGCAACGATTTTATATCCAAACCGGTTGATACGGCAACACTTATTCAGAAAGTAAAACAGCACCTGCAGGATAATGCTTTCAAAAATCTAAACCGCCAAACTTTCGTAAAGGAAAATATTTAACTTTTATTGAAAATTAAATGTTAAGGCTAATTTAAAGGCAAAATTGTCACCAATTTTTACATATGAATAAGGTCCAAGCCGGTAAAAAACTGCAATACCATAACCAAAAAGTTTCTGGTTCAGTATTTTGTTAATAATCAATCCGGTTTCATAATATCATTTTTCCAAAGTTCCAAAGGTAATTCCATGATGGTGTCCGGTATTTCTCATCTTACCCCATCCAGCATTAAAGGCTATACTTATTTCGGGGTTAAAATTACCACTTTTAAAAAGCAAACTCTCGAAATTCTGTCTGAAATAGCCCGAAACAAATTCCGATGAATAAAATTCATTCATACGCATTGTACCAAAGCTGTTTTCAGCGTCGAACGAAAAGCCGCTATAACTGCCATGCCCATTGTATAACAGCCCGATAGGCAGCACCCTGTCAGCTATTCCCGAAACAAATGTCAGATTTGTTTTTCCAAATTTCTTACTGTTAAATGTTTTGGAAAAACGCGCTTCGTATTTGTGGTATTCCAGGTTGCCATCCCATAAATGTATTCCCTGTTTATAGTTTAACCAGATCACAGGGAACCGGGTACCTGTCGATATTTTTCGGCCTCTTGGAGTTAGTACAAACTTTTCTTTAAAAGTCAGTTTCAACCCAACCCCCAGCTCGGTATAGTCAAATGTGCCTGCAGTGATGGCTTCTGCATTTGTATAGGTGTAATTTGCCAAACTCCTTGAGGCATGGGCCAGGCTGAATCTTAATTTCAAATTTTGCAACATGCGAAATGAGAAGGATGATTCAAACCCTTTAATTCTATCCATGCGGTTTACCAGAAAGCCCCGGTAAAGCTCTGTTGAAAACAGAAACTGGTCGTCAACAAACCGGTAAGCTCCTGTTTCAATTACATCGTTCATATAGTTAAAGCTGAAACGTGTATCCGATTCCCATGCCGGAAATAATTGGAGAAAGGCTCCGTATTTGCTTTTTTTATCTGTTATCCCATAGGCATAATGGCCCCCGATAGTAAAGTTCTTCGATAGCCTGTTATTGGTTTGCATTCCGAGCCCAATTCTAAAGCCTTCTTTGCGATTATAATTGAGAAACCTGCGCAGGTCAACATTTACATAACCTATTGGTATAAATCCTGTTGATAGGGTTTCCCATATTTCGAGCCTCTGATCGAGGTTTTTAGCCTTTCCTATACTGTCAAGAATGTGGTAGGTAAGTGAATCACGCCGGGATAACGGTACTGGCCTCTGTTGTTTCCAAATTGAGTCGGTTTGATAAAAAGCATCGGGTGCAACACTCAGTACAATATTCGAAAAACGGGTAGAGCTAACATCGGGCTCAAGACTGATATTGCGCAGGTACGATTTGCCGTATCCGACCAAAACGAGATTTTTATTGTCTTTAAAAAGGTTTTTTAAACGAAATTTGTGTGTTTAATTGTGTGGGAAACCACTTACTGTTGTTAATCCGTTCATATCGTTGCTGTATTTTAATTGAGAATGTTTCGTTTTGGGTATAAGCTTCGGCAATCACATTCTGGATGGCATAATCCGTCGAATTAATGTAGAGCGTTCCTTTTAAACCATCGAAGTTTTTACCCTGCAGTGGTTTGAATGTAATTACAAACAATGTGTCGAAGGTTTCTGTAAGAAATGTGTCTTCGAGTAAATAGGAGTAGCGCGATTGACTGCCCGGACTGATAGGATTGAGATAATACTTGTCGAATAATACAAAAAAGTCGCTATAGAATGAGAATGACTGGAGCTGAGTTGCCAGCAAAGTGAACGAAGGATCTTTGAATCCTGAGACCCTAGATGCTACAATCTTTTCCTGGTTCTTGTCGGGATATTTGAATTTTCGTTCGCTGATAAATTCCATCAGCATCAGATACGATTTTTCTTTTTGGTCAGCGTGTCTTTAATAGGTGTATTGTTATTGGTCAGGTTATAAGTGCTGCTCGGCTGCTGTTTTTTCTTTTTGTGTTGTAAAATGCATTTTATTATAGGATGAATAGCTGAACGACAGCATCTTTTCGGGATTGTTCCGGTTTCTGTTCTCAATAACCTGGTCGATAATACGAAGGGCTGGATTTACACCTGGCATTACCACTACCTCTTGTAAATCAACAGTTTTTGCCTTAAGTGTTATGTCAAGAACAGAGCCTTTTAATGAATCGAGTGCAACCACTTTGGTTTCATAGCCCAATAAACTATATGTAAGAGAAGGATATTTACGGGCATCATTAATTTTGTAAAAACCATCGATATTACTTACAACACCGTATTTTCCTCCGTTAAAAATAATATTTACAAATGCGAGTGGTTCGTTGGTTTCAGCGTCTTTTACCCTGCCTTTTATTTCGAAGGTTTGGGCCATACTGCTGCAAAGACAAATAGATGCGATGAACGCAAAAAAAAAATTTCATAAACAATGCAATTTTAGAAACCTAAAAATACAACGATTATGAAATTTTCCAATTATGTTGTAAGGTAAATACCTTATAAACTATACTGTTTGGCGCGACATTTTAAGATATGAGGCTTCTTTAGGGGTAAGGAATCTCCATTGTCCTCTTTTTAGTCCTTTTTTTGTAAGCCCGGCAAAATAAACTCTGATCAAGCTTTTGTACCTTGATAACCTACATGTTCAAACAGACGGCGAACTATGCGGTTGCGGCCTGTATGGATTTCGATTCCTATTTTTTTAAAATCGTTTTCGTGTGTAAAATCCAGAGAGTCGGCCCGAATAAAGCCATCATCCAGTGTTAAACCAATCATTATCGATTGAAAATCGGCTGCTGTTAGGTCTTTATCCAACTGTACATGGTAAATCTTCTTCATCTCGTTTTCAGGATGGGTTAACTTACGGGTTAATTCCCCATCGTTTGTAAGCAGAAGAACTCCTGTTGTCATCCTGTCGAGACGTCCAACCGGGTAAATCCTTTCAGGACAGGCTCCTCTTACTAGTTCCATTACTGTTTTCTTAGCATTGGGATCTTCAACAGTTGTAACGTAATCTTTAGGTTTATTAAGCAGGATATATACCTTTTTTTCGGTTTCGAGTTTACGGCCACTGTATAAAACTTCATCCTCGAGATTAACTTTCGAACCAAGTTCATTTACAATAACACCATTAACGGTGATAAGACCGTTTTTGATATATTCATCGGCTTCGCGGCGGGAACACAAACCAGTACTGGCTATGTAGCGGTTCAGTCTGATTGGTCCTTCAGGCATTGCTTCCAATGCTGCCGGGTATTCGGGTCTGATGTGACCTGAATCGACCATTCTGCGACCTCCGCCTCCTCTATTATTAAAAGGACGTTGTCCGCCTCTTTGTGGAGGACGGTTTTTAAAGCCTCCGGGTTTTTGGAAGGAACCACCGGGACGATTGTTTTTGCGTGGGAAATTACTTCTGCCAGGTGTATTGCTGCGGTAAGGACGGTCGCTTCGGTTACCTCTGTCGGGACTGT
>JAAUTT010000218.1 GCA_012031335.1 Bacteroidales bacterium
CCTGATTCATGTGAAGAGCTAATGGTACTAATTATTGTATCCTCCAGCGCTTTTTCCCGGGAAGTTTTAACATAATTGCTGTTCCCTGAAATAACAGGGATAGAATCGGGCAGCAAATAATATTGCTTCGAACTAAAGCTGAACGAAGTATCGTATTGTGTCTGTACAACATCCAACTCATCTACATCATCCGGTTTTCGGGATAACAGGAAAATGCCAGCAGGCTTGCCAGCATAAAAAACTTAAAACACCAACATTAGTTTTCATAATTCCATTGATTTAAATTTGAATTTTAATCTTTATAATTACCACTCTCTACCCCATCGTGCCCAATATTTAAACCATCGGAATTTCATCTGCATATTTCTTAACGATTCACCATTATTATTGAAATCAGAGGTATTTTCCAGCCTTAGTCCGTTATTGTTATGTGGTATTTAATTCCAGAAGTGTGGAATTTCAACATATCGTAATTACACATGTCTCTGCTGTAATATAATTCTCAGGTCTTTAATTGTATTTCTGCTTCCAGAATTTTACTTACTACTACAACTTAAATTATTGGCTTTATACAAACAGAATGGAGGTTATTTAATTCTTGATCTTATTTGACCTGAAAAGGTATTTAGGAAATAACAGGGGAAAGTGAGTGTTAAATGGAATGACCTACCTTTCCGTACGGAAGGAAGTTTGGAAAGCAAAACTGATATAAATAAACCCAAAATATTTCTACTTTAACCCATTTATTCTGAATGATTAGAGTAGTTTTGTCTTGTTGACGAATAGTGCTCGAAAAAATCTTACTTGAACCTGTTAGCTCCTTTCTTAAAAAAGTCTGTGGCAAAAGAAAGTTGACGCAGGGTCCCCTGTTTCTTGTTTTGATGGGCTTCCATACGACCAAGGATATTTAAAAGAGTCTTAATGGTTTCCATGATATTTGGACCTTTGTTAAGCATAACGCATTCGGCTCTAACCGACATGGATGCATCGGTAATTTCGGCACGGGTGGCTAAGCCCGTTTGAGCCAGGTTTTCGAGAATTTGAGTGGCCCATATTACCGGAATATGAGCTGCTTCACAAACCCAAAGAATTTGTTCCTGCACTTCCGAAATACGTTCAGCTCCAAGCTCCACTGCCAGGTCTCCCCGAGCAATCATAACGCCAATATTCGACCAGCTCATTGCAGTAAGCAACAAATCGGGTAAATTATTAAACGATTCCTTATTTTCGATTTTAAGCACCAACCCAATATCCATACGGTTTAAGTCTGAAAGTGCCTGAATAAGATGCCTCACATCACTGGCAGTTCTAACAAAGGAATAACCAACAATATCAGCATATTGAACAATAAAAGGTAAATAGCCAAGATCTTCTTCAGTAAGTGAAGGTAAGTGTAACTGGGTGCCAGGCAGATTTATACCTTTTTCTTGCTTTAGTTTTGTACCTTTTATACTGGCTTTTGTTACACGAATTGTTACATATTCGTTGAAAGTATCAACAACCACTCCTCCAATTTTACCATCGTCGAACCAAATTTCATTACCAATTTCAAGGTCACTAACCACTTCAGGAATGCTCATAGAAACCAAGGCAGCAAACTCTTTTTTCGAATGCTTACTTTTAGCTTCTTTTTTCAAACTACTTTCATTCGAAAATAATTTAATCTGATCTCCTACAAATAATAGCAGTTGTCCTTTTTTCTTATTCTTTTTCTTTAAAATATATATTTTTCGGATCGAATTTTCGGTCCGGGTAAATCCATGTATATTTTGCATTGTTTCGACGATTGCTTTTCGGCTTCTTTTATGGCATCAATCATGCTTTTCCATACCTCCGGGCTATCGTGACTGCAATTAATTCGGGCTATTTCCATTCCATTCATCAATAGTTCGGCGATATAATTTGCATCGCCTGCTGCTTCGGATGGAAGGGTAACCATAATACGTGTACTGATTTGGTTGCTGCTTTCACCAAAGATTCGGCTGGTATTTTGATTAAGCAGTTCAAGTGTAGTAAAGAAATTCCAGGTGCTTGTCATCGGATTGGTCAATTCGTCTGCATTCTGACCCTGAAGCGTTTTGAGATGGAACAAAATATTATCGATGTTTGTAAGTACATATCTTTCAGCATTAGCAAATGAAGACAAACCCAGGTAGGATAAATTACCTTGTTTAATGCGAATATCGAATGTGCGAAGTGAGAGGTAGTCGACCAGGTTTTTAGCAGCATATGCATAATTCTGATGAATATCAAAGCTCTCGGTTTGAAAATTTTCCCTGTTATGTAGTATACATGTTCTTATTTCCTGAATCTTTTTCAATGAGTTCGGCTATGGTGATCTTTTTCATTTCAAATAATTTAAGGTTAACCTTTGCATAAAAAGCATTATACTTACGATTATGATGATTACCTATAAATCATCAACAAATCAACAACTCCATTTAACACCGATCAATCGCAAATTTATTCATGCAAAGGCAAATATAAAGTCGATTGAAAATTATTACCTGTGTTACTGCACCTGCCAAAACGTTATAAAATGAGTTTAAGTTCAAATTTTATACTTACTTAATAGTAAATATAGAAAACTAGTCATAAATATTGTCAGACGTTTTCTGGTTAAATTAAACTATCACCAAAAAGACTTTTTCAAATAAATCAAATAATAATAGTATCAAAAAGGGTCTTTCTTTGAAGAGAATGACAAATATCTTATAACCTGTTCAATAAAAACTTCACTTGCAAAAGATCAACTTCATTGATAAATGCAATCACCTCAGCCTTAAGGTACAATACGCTTTGACTTTTGGAGCTTTTCGTTGATCAGCCAAAGCAGGGGCGCCTGACCATGAAAATCGCCCGTAACGCGGGGACGTTCCATATAAAAGTCCAGATCGTTCATTTTATTGGTTCCAACACAAACTTCACGAATTCGTCCCAGTTTGTTAACTTGTGCCATTATTGCTTCAAAAGCAAGATTAACAGCATTTTCATAATCTTTACCATTAAAATCCCCAGGTTGACTCCCCGAGTCATTGCAAATGCAAACATTGCGGTTCCCGACGATTCGGTCCAGCTGTATTTATAATCGATCAGCTGGCGCCACATTCCGTTGTCACTTTGATATTTTAACAAAGCTTCCATCATCCTTTTATAACCTGTAAGTATTGCATTGTAATTGGGGTCGGAAACAGGCAGATCAGCTAATATCTCGGCAAGGATAGATGCTACCCATCCATTTCCGCGACACCAGTGAAATGGTGCACTGGGTCCATGAAGAAATAATCCGTTGGCCTGCTGAAGTTTTGGCAAATAAGCGGCAATCATATTCGAGGCTCTCTCGATATATATTTTCTCACCCGTAATACGGTATGCTGTCAACTGTAAAATACCAATCATATACATATCGTCTACCCACCAGCGGGCCTGATCGGTTAGTCCTTCCGGCCCGAGCCTCTCCCACTGACGGTTAGCAAATTTAAGACCCTGATTAAGGTAGGCTTTATCGCCAGTATATTTATATATTGTAAAGGGAAGAACAGCCTGCACATTATGATCTACATGAGATCGTTCTGTAATAAATTTACTACTGTCGACCAACATTCCTTTGTAACGATTTATCAGGGCGCTCTTCAGGTTACCGTTTTTCATTAAATCGGCTGTTGCCAGTGATGCCGATGCAGTAAATATTTCTGCATAATGTATGCCTTTTTTATTTTCGTACAGAAAATAATCGCGGTTAACAATATCTCCAGCAATTTTCAAAATCGTGGAATCGGGAATGGTGCACTGCGAATACACTGGGCCTAAGGTAAATATACCCAGAAGAAAAATGTATAGGATTCTCATTTTACAAGTTTTAAAGTTGATAGTTGCAAATATTTTAAGGCAATATAATTCATATTTCAATCAGCTCTTTACAATTTTAGGGATATTCCAGATTCCACTATTTTTCTTATAACGGTCACTTTAAAATATACCCATGGTTGAAACTGGTATGTTATCAGTTTTTTATTGAACATGGCTGATTTTAATTACAAAAACGTTAAAGGGTAAATCACCAGGAGTTAAGCCGGAAAGATCCACCTCCAATGATGACCCATTTATGCGGAAGGGTATTGATTTATTTAGCCCCGGAATACTGACTTCCAAATTTTTTTGCCGTTAACAACATTTAAAATACTGATTTTATTGCTGTAACGGGGAACAATCGCATAATGGTATTTCCCTTTTGCGTGAAAAACATTTCAATATGGGCTGTTTTTCCAGGCTTCACAAGCTGGGTGATATCGTAACTTGTTTGATAATTACCAGCTTCAATAACAGGCATTATTCCTTTACTCCACTGCCGGCTCTGTTCCCAGGCATTGGTTCCATAGATTGCTTCCCCATAAATAT
Source organism: Bacteroidales bacterium (assembly GCA_012031335.1). The sequence goes on from JAAUTT010000218.1 coordinate 4,399, forward strand.
CGAGCCAATTGCCGATGCCAATCAGCCGGTCTTCCATAATAACCGGAATTGTACCGTCGGCAGCCGGGCCAATATCCAGAAGCAGGTTTCCTCCCCGTGAAACGATATCCGAAAGAATAATGATTAACTCTTCGGAGGTCTTGTAATCTTTAAGCTTCTCCATGCGGTTGTAACCATACGACTGGCCCATGCCCCGGTTTTCTTCCCACACCACGCTGGCATCAAGTCCCGAACCATATTCCGAGGTATAATACATACACGGATGATTTTTGCGTGTTGTTTTTCCCCAACGGTCGTTTACAACTATGTCGTTTTTTACCGGAGAATCGTTAAATAACCAGGCAAGGATTTCAGGACTGCGCCAGTCTTTTTCGTCCATGATCCATTCTCCGTCGGAAAATATTACCGAGGGTTGATATTTGGTTATGAGATCCTTGAATTGAGGGATCATAACCTTATCCACATATTCTGCAGGGTTCTTCAGGTAAACAGGGTTATACCACTCCATAAGTGAATAGTAATATCCCATTCGCAATCCGGCATTTTTCACTGACGAAGTAAGTTCTCCAAGAACCTCCCGTTTCGGTCCGTTAGTTACTGCATTCCAGGGTTGTCCCCACGACTGATCGGCCTCATTATTGGGCCATAAGCAAAACCCTTCGTGGTGTTTGGCTGTCAATACCACATATTTTGCACCGGATTTCTTAAATATAGATGCCCACTCTTCCGGATCGAAAAGTTCTGCCTTGAACATAGGAGCAAACTGCGAGTAACTGAAATCCTTTCCATAATTTTTATCATGAAATTCACGTACTGCTTTAAAATTATGACGGGTTGAATCGTTATAGTTGCACCAATACCATTCGGAATAACCATCGGGAATTACCCTTGAAAATGAAGGTACTGCATATACTCCCCAATGAATAAATATTCCGAATTTATCCTGATGAAACCAGGAAGGAACTTTCCTTGTATCGAGCGATTTCCAGTCGGCTGTGTAGGTCTGGGAATATAAAGTTGTAATTACGCATAACAGCAGCAATGTAGTAAGTAAAGACCTGAATGTTTTCATATATAAAATTTTATGTTTTTTGTCAATTAGCACCTGCATGCATTGAGACAGATATACATGTTATTAATATTCGTGTGGATTAACCATATTTAGGGTTCAACAAGCTCGGCGATCATTTCGGATCAGGGACATTTCATATATTTAGTATTAGCTTGAGTAGTTTCAGATTCTCTGTAAATTTATTTATTTGACACCAATTTGCAAATGCAATCAGGATTTCAACGGACACTACTTCATAGCCAAAATTTCCCTTTTCTATATTTTTAATTCGAACCTGTATGGCATGTTTTCGTATTTCCCAACACAAAAGGGAATGGAGATAAATCCTGAATTTTATTACTGATGAGATATTTTAGCTGATAGTCGCCATAAAAGCCTCTCAGTTTAACAATACCATCACCATTGGTTGTAAGTTTTTCGTTGGTCTGCCACTCCTTCTTAATCAGATCACGAACTGCATTTAAGGTTGGTTTTTCACTGTAAACGGGCGCATCACCTTCGTGCCATTCGGTTGCCATTCCCATAAAACCCCAGAAGAAAAAGCTTTCAATAGCCGGATGAGCAAAGGCATTGGTAATAAACTGTTTCACATACGCTGCGATTCGTAGTTCCTGTTCGGTTTTGGGTAGTTTCCTGAAATCTTCGCCGAAGTCGGCCGGATGTGCCCAAAATTCGGTAACATGCAGCGGTAACCCAGCCTGAGCCATTTCGTCGTATAACGATATTTGTTCGTCGGCAGTTACAGCCCCTGAGTGCCCCTGCATACCAATGGCCGAGGGCGGGTAACCCATGTCCTTTAAACGTTTTACAAGTTCCAGGTAACGCTTGCGCTGAAGACTGGCATTCACAAGGGTACCGTCCTTCGATCTCAGGCCGGCTTCATTTGCCGCATTAGGATCATTATCGTTGGCCTGGAGCTGTGGTTTGGCATTATGGTCCTTTTCAAGGCCATAGTCGTTCAGGAGGAATAAAGCAGCAGGATCCTCCTCACGGCAAATTCTGAGCACAAAGGATATATACCCGGCCATATTATCCAGTGTTTCGATATGAGGCCAGTTGCGTTCAGTAAGGTTTTTAAGTGCCGGCTCCCAAAGCATTTCGTTTACGGCATCCCACAGCTTCACTTTCCCTTTAAATCTGCCGACAAGGCTGCGGAGGCGCACTTCCAGAAATTTCATCTGGGTCTCGTAGTCGTATTTCGACATCCAGTCGGGCACTGCTTTAGGCACTGTCCAGAAAAGCGGATGTCCTTTTACGGTGAGTCCGTTCGCATTACCCCAGTCGACTGTGTTTGCAAAGCCATCCAATTTATATTCACCCTGAAAAGCTTCGGTTTTAGCCATATTGTTACGGGGTCGTTCGGTCCAGTAGCAAGTTGAATTTACAGCATTTAATGCACTTGCAAATACTTTGCGGTAAACATCGAGTTTTTCGGCAACAGCCGGTCCCCGCCGAAACATGCTGTCCATCTCCGGATTACAGTCGCCAAACAGGAAAGCATGTTTTTGTAAGGTGACCTCCACCAGTACATTCTTTAAAGGTTTACCGACATTATCGAAAAGCTGGATTTCTATATCGCGCATGCGGTATTTACGAATAGCAGATGAAGTATCCATAACATTACCGTTGTTTGCTCCGGAATAAAAAGCCGGGGGCATATACGAACG
>JAAUTT010000219.1 GCA_012031335.1 Bacteroidales bacterium
TGGTATTTAACTGCCGGAATTAAAAATAGCCGATTCCCAATAAAATATGCAATTATTCCACCAATATATGACATAGAAGCTAAGGCAAAAAGGAATAACCATGGAGATGCAGTTTTTGAAGCCCAGGCTATAAACATTTCGGGGGGAACCAACCCCAATACTGTTTCGGAGATAAGAAAAACTGTTAATATTACTGAAGTTGAATAAGTTGTAACTATGTTGTTTAATATAAAGTTGAAATCTAAAAAATAGTATTCTAATGCAAGTAAAACTCCAGCAAAATTAAAATAGCTATGCCACCTTTAACAGCAGTATCTTTTAAAAATGAATAAAACTTTGTAATCTTATAATAACGATTGATCAATATTAAATTACTTTTGAATTTCGATTAGGTTTGCCATATAATTGATTTATAATACTTTATAATGTTTTATTAAATTTTAAGTAAGGAATTTTGTCCTTTTTTGCCAGGATTATCTTTATAGGATTTTTGTACTACCAACACTGGCTTCAAATTTAAATTGTCGGTTAATACCATGATTAAAGATACTGGAATTACTAACTAATTTTTGGCATTTGCCAACTTTATAAAGGAGATAGATTTTTATATATACAGGCTACATAAATTATTGCTTTTTAAAATTTCATGGCGCAAAAATATTCTAAAAACTTATATAAAATTGTTTTTATCATAAAACTCTTTTGTTGTTAAAAGTAAATTCAAAATCTCAGATGAACCTTTATAATTTGTTAAGCTTATTTTAATTGGAGTAAAGTCTCCTTCGGAATACTTTAATAAATTTGATGCATAAATTATTATAAAATCTCATCATTTTAAAATGGAGATAATTGTATTAATCCTATTGATATTTTTAAATGGTTTTTTGCACTTTCAGAAATTGCTTTAGTATCGTGTAAAAAATCGAAACTGGAACAGAAAGAAAAAGCCGGAAATATTGGTGCAAAAAAGGCATTGAAATTACTAGCTAATTCTGAAACTTTTCTTTCGGCAATTCAGGTGGGTATTACTTTGATTGGTATAATAACCGGGGTTTACGGAGGATTGAATATTGCTGATGATGTTGCACCTTTTTTTCAACAATATGAGTCTATAGCCATCTATGCTAAAGAGATAGCATTAGTGCTGACAGTAATTGTTATTACCTTCTTCTCCATTGTTATCGGAGAATTAGTTCCAAAAACAATAGCTCTTAGCAATCCTGATAAAATTGCAATTTCGTAGCACCTGTTATATATTACTTTAGTGCAGTGTTTTATCCATTTGTTCGTCTTTTATCACTATCTACTTTATTTATTAATAAGTTACTGGGCATAAAAAAGTATTCCGAACAAATAACCGAATCTGAATTACGTCAAATGCTCAAAACCGCTTCTTATGAAGGTGTGATTGAGAAAGAACAGAATATAATTCACGAAAAGGTCTTCTATTTTGCCGACAAAAAAGCCAAACATATTTTTACTCATAGAACTGAAGTTGAATGGCTCGATATAAATCAATCCAATGAGCAGATAAAGGAATTTTTATTGAAAACAGAACATAGTATGGTTGTTTGTTGCAGTGGTAATTTGGATAATATAACAGGAATATTACATGTGCGTGATTTTTTTAAGAGTATTTCAAAATCGGAGATATTTAATATTGATGAACTAATTCAGCAACCTCTTTTTGTACCTGAAAACATGGATGCACAAATGGTTCTGTCGCAGCTTAGACAGGGAAAAACGCATATTTGCTGTGTTATTAATGAATATGGCAGTTTTGAAGGGTTGATAACACTTCATGATATAATTGAAAATATTATTGGGCAAATACCCGAACAAGACGAAATTTACGAGCCGGATGTTTTTATAAGGGAAGATAATTCCACTCTTGTAAGTGGTGATGCACCTGTTGAGACACTTAGCGACATTATTGACGACTTTTTGGTAGATTTTGACAAGATAGATTATTCAACAGTTGCAGGTTTTGTTATTAATCACTTAAACAATTTACCCCGGGTTGGCGATAAAGTTGTTTACGGGAATTATATTATTGAAGTTATCGATATGGATGGTAATAAAATCGACAAAGTCCTAATAAGTAAAAAGGCAATTTGAGTTATATACACATAGTTGTTAAAACGTAAGAGCGAGTATTATTTAGTCTTAAACCTCTCGGAAGATTGTGAGTTAAAAAAATTTTCCAGAATCAGGAATAAGGTAACCTTCTATGGCCTGGTTTTTGTAAATCAGACACTTACATTTTACATCGCTAACTATGAAACCCTTCCTCCTAATTTGTTTGTTGGGAATTTTTGAATTCACCGATACTCAGTCAGTTAATGAAAATTCGGTACCAGGCCCGGATGTTCCATTCGAAAAGGTATACCTGCACCTCGACCGTACATTTTTTCATCGGGCAACGATATCTGGTTCAAGGCATACCTTACCGATGCTGCTACTTCTTTGCCCTCTGATAACAGCAATACCCTTTATGTAGAATTGGTATCGCCCGGATCGAAAATTATTGAAACCAAGGTAATCCGTATGGACAAAGGGCTCGGCCATGGCGACTTCCACCTGGGAGATTCCATTCCATCGGGGAATTATCAGATAAGGGCTTATACCAATTATATGAGGAATTTCGGGGAGATTTTCTTTTCAAAAGGGAATTGGTCATTGTCAATCCTTATGGAATAGAAAGTCAGCATGTATCCGATCCTTCCGGAAAGATCAATATGCCCGATATAGGATTTTACCCCGAAGGAGGTTCATTGATTGAAGATGTACCTTCGATAGTTGGGGTAAAAGCCGTAAACCCCGATGGGCTGGGCATTAATGTCAGCGGCACAATTATAACATCGAAAGGCGATACCGTTGCCAAGTTTGCAACTTCCAGGTTTGGGATGGGCAGTTTTTCGTTCACTTCCAACAGAAAACTGAAATACTTTGCCATTGGTAAAACCGATAGCGGCGTGCCTTTCAGGATCGAAATGCCCGAACCTCTGAAAACTGGGTATGCGATCAGTTTATCCGAATACAGTAATCAGGAAATCAAAATTAGCATCCGTACCAATCCGGAAACACTGGCCAAAAATCATGGACGTGAGCTAGTAATAGTTGGGAAGTCGCACAATACCCTTTGTTTAATGTCGTTCATCACAATGTCGTCGGTTGTCACTTCGGCCTTGTTACCCAAAAGGAATTCCCCGAAGGTATAACCAGCATTTCCCTGATGGATACCATGGGTGTAATTTACAGTGAGCGCCTTTTTATGTGCACAAAAAGAGCAACATCAGGGTGAGTGTTGCTTCGGATAAAAATACCTATTTACCTAAAGGCAGGGTCGACCTGAAAATTGAGGTGAAAGATTCGTTGAACAATCCCGTTTCTGCTGACCTGTCGATGGCAGTGGTGGATATCGGTCAATTGGGCGACAGGTCGCAAAAAGGCGATATTTGTAGCTATCAGTTACTGGAATCCGAAATTCAGGGTTTTATTGAACAGCCTTATTATTATTTTGATACTTCCCATGCCGACCGGTACCAGGCGCTCGATAATTTACTGCTTACCCAGGGATGGCGCAATTATACCTGGAAGGAGCTTGCCCGGCGGCCGCTTACCTTCGATTACACTTTCGAAAAAGGGTTTGAAGTTTCGGGAAATGTAAAACGGGCCATCACCAACAAACCTATAAAGGATTTAAATATCACCATGGCTATTCTGGACTCTATTCGTCCTATTTTCCAATACTCACAAACAGATCGTGAAGGGAAGTTTTATTTCGGCAACCTGAATTTTTCCGGAACCCAACGATTAATATTAAGTGCCCACGATAAAAACATCCAGGGCAAAGGCATGATATCTGTCGATTCAGTTATGTGGGTTCCAGCTCCTTCCTCGTATACTTCAAATGTTAATGTAAGTGAAGACCGGGTATTTGCAGGCTATCGTCAGGAGGTAGAAATTGAACATGGGCAATTGAAAAAATACAAGTTGAAAGATACGGTGATGTTAAATGCAGTAGTAGTAAAGGCCATCAGGTTACCCAACAAAGTTGAGGATGGCCATTTCAGGGCCTACAGCACACCCGACAAGGTATTCGAGATTACGAATAAGGATTATGGGTATGGAAATGTGGCAGATTATATCAAAGATTACCTTAAGGGCAAGATTTTGTGGGCACCCACAGCAACCTTCGCTGACCAGAGTGGGGAACCCCTTATTTTGATGGATAATGTTATTGTGGATAAGGCGGTTCTTAAAGCGACCCCTTTGACTCAGGTCTATAAAATAGAGGTCTTAAAATATTCTTCCACCTCCCAATTTGGCGCTAGGGGAGCCAATGGGGTTATCAGTATATTGCTAAAAAAGGGCAATGAGCATACCGAACCTTTAAACCCACTTTTGTCCAGTTCGAACCGCAGCTTTACAGGGTATTACCAGGCCCGAACTTTTTATGTCCCCAGGTACGATGTGCCGGACACAGGTCCAAAAAAACCTGATTTAAGAACAACACTTTTCTGGGAGCCCAATATACAAACCGATGTTGAAGGGAATGCCAGATGTTCGTTCTATAACGCCGAAGGTGCAGGCACAGTGGAGATAAGGGTTGAAGGAATGGCCAAAGATGGTATTCCCCTTACAGGAATTGGAGCTTATACCGTTGAATAAACATCAAAGGTTTAATTACCTTCCTATGAGTTTTTTCGGGAATGGATAATTCTCATACATGAGAGTTACAGTAATTTTTCAAATCTAATTAAGGATCATGTTCAGTTCTGTTCCCTGCTGTTTTTTCAACCTTGACTTTAGCTGGAATTACTTTCCGGAAAAGAATAAGATAAACTGAAATGATTATGAGTGCCATGGCAACCAGCATTTCCCATGTTAATGTCTCGCCACCGAGCGCCCAACCAACAATTACAGCAACAACAGGATTGATAAACGTATGTGTGGAAATGCGTGTTGCACTTGTGATGGTCAGAAGCCAGGTATATGCCGAGAAGGTGATGACCGAACCAAAAAGGATGAGATAAGCTAAGCCTAACCACGACTGCATTGTGACTTTCGAAACGTTAAAGGTTGTCCATTCGCCCAATAAGTAACTCACAAGAATAAGTAACACGCCGCCAAATACAAGTTGTAAACCGCCTGAAACAAAGGGAGATCGAGGTAAGGTGGCAACCCGTGAGTAAATGGCGCCACTTGCCCAGGAACTGGCACCAATGAGAATTCCGATTGAGCCAAGCAGGTTGGTGTTTTTAAAGTCAAATCCATGAGGCATTAGTAGGACTGCAATTCCACTTACTCCAATGAGCATTCCTAACATGGTGCGTTTTCCAACGGTGCCTTCGCGTGTGAATAAAGGCTCAAAAAGAGCTATTATAATAGGTTCGGAGGCGACCAGTAACGCAGCAACGCCCGAAGGTACAGTTTGTTGCGCCCATGCCAGCATGCCATGTCCAATTAGAAAAAATAGAACTCCAATCAATATCAACGAGGGAAGTTCTTTCCGGGTAACATTCGCATCCCCGCGTAATCGTCCCCACAGGTACAGCACAATGCCTGCAATCAACGACCGTATCCCCATCATCATAAAAGGAGGTATTGTTTCTATGGCATACTTAATGGCAAGGTATGTAGTACCCCAAACAAAGTAAACAGCAATAAATGCAGCAATTAGTTTTAGTTTACCGTTGTGATTACTTGTCATTATGGATGGTTACGCATTTTTATAAAACTTTTCAAATTGTAGATGACAGTTTGCTCAACATTGATGAGTAAACAAAATTACAAAAAACATGGTTAGCGCTGCAGGGGCATTCACTTCAATCGAAGAGCTTTTTATCACTATTTAGATGGACCACTCTTACATAAATTTATCATTTCAGTTCCATTTAAAGCCCTTTTGTAAACTGTTCAATCCACCTATCGACCATTTAAAAAAATTCCCATTCCCTTTTTTAGCCACGCACAGCCCCCACACGTAAAATCGGAACCATTATTTCCCATTCCATAAGGAAAAAAATAAGGGTTTTTCGTCTGTGTCAATCCGTTGGGGTAGCCTTCGAACCCATCGGTGTTGTTGATATGTTCTGGTTCGCGGGCCTCAAAAATGCCGTTCAGGTACGATTTTATTTCATTACCATCGTAAGTAAAAGCAACGCAGCACCACTCGTTTTTAGGAACAAGCTGCTTACTTGCCGAGTAATCGACTGAATAAGGAAAAGGAGGAGTTGGTTTGCCCGTTTGTGATATATGTCCGCATACCTGATCGCGACCGTTATAATGTGGCAGGGAAACAAACAGTCCATACTGACGCTTACCACCATCCTGATATTCGTTCCACATACCACCAACAAAACCCGTTTGTTCACCAGTCCATTTAACCCAGGCTATAACCGTTATACCCTGGTTTTCTCCATAAATATTCAGGGCTCCGGTGGCAGTATTTGGCAGGCTGAGAAAATTTGTTCCATCGAGCTTAATGGAATATCCCGAGAGAGGACCCTCTTTGATTCGTTCAATCGGACCATTATTCTCTTTCAGGGGGAAGTCTCCCCTGCCTTCAGCTTTCCTGGGGTTTCCTGGATTTTCACTAAAATCCCATACGGCAACTAAACCCTGGATTGATTTCAGCCTTTCTTTTAATGCCAATTGTTGCGCTAACGCTGTTGATGCTATTAGAACATTCGTCGTGATTAAAAGAGAGAGAATTATATTCCTTTTCATCTGTTTTTAACTATTGAAGTTTAAACCAATTCAAAGCTTATTACTATGTCGGATCTTTTCTTGTAGTTTTCTTAAATTCAAGGTAGTTCATCACGTAACGTAATTCACTCCAATCCACTTCATTGTTCAGAGCTACTTTGGCAGGTCCCAGCATGGTGTTTTCTGCTTTCAGGAAATAGTCCGATATTTTCTTTACTTTTTCTTCAGATACAAGCTTGTAAACATCAATTTGACCTGTTTTTACATATAAAGCCAGATGACCTTCGATGGTAGACGCAGCCATGCTTCTTTCAGCTGCTATCTCTTCTATAGTTTTCCCCTCGAAGGAATAGTTCAAAGCTTTGTTGCTTTGTATTTGGTTTTTGCTACTTTAGGCGTTTTTTCTTCTATTGTTT
>JAAUTT010000220.1 GCA_012031335.1 Bacteroidales bacterium
TCGGCAGTAGGATACGACTGGGATGTAAAGGGATTGCGTACCATACGGTCGTAAAAGAAACGCAGATTAAAAACTTTCGGATAAATTATAATCGGCAGCAAATTTTATGGATACGGCATTTTGCCCTGTGCAGCCTGTGGGTCGCCATCGAGCTTGCGGACAATAACCTTGTTGTCGCGGATGGATACATCGGCAGTTAAATTAAGGTCACTCTTGAAAGAGCGCTGTCCATCGCCCGATTTCACAATAAACTGAACATCTTTAAACTTATAACCGCTACCAATAACAATGTCGTTATTACTGGTTTCGGTTATCTGGTAGCTCGACAAGCTCAGAACAATGTTTCTGCTTTTACGGTATTCAAAGCGTGTAAGCAACGAATTTTTCCAGGTGATATCCACATTTAAAAGTGGTCCGAACTGCTCGTTGATCGATACCGAATTAATTTCGACAGGTCCCAGGAAATTGTTCTGCAAATCGCGCATAAAACTCAGTCCGGATTCAAGGTCGTAATCAATATAAAAATCCGGATTCGAAAGGTAGTTGCCTATATTATAGGTTGCTCTGTACGAATGGTTGATATTAACATTGCGGGTATACTTTTTAACGAATTCAATTTTGGAAAGTCCATCGAAAGTTATGCGCCAGTTGGGGCGTATATTCAGATACGAAGGAATATTCGACAATTTAATATTGTCAGGATCGGAACCTCCATATGCTGCCATAAAAGCAGGGATAAGCACTTGTTGCGAATATTCGTTATATCCATTTTTTGTTCCATTTACAAGAGGATTACCATCGACGTCAGTATCAGGATCGTAGCCCGGGATTGCATTATCTCTATTTCCTGCCAGCCGGTCAATGATCTTGTATCGGTACGATTTAAATTTTTCAAAGGCCGGTGAGTTTTCATAACTCTCTCTGGTAAATTTCTCGAAGGCACTGCCAAAAGCAATAAAAGACATACTAAAATTACCATTACGCATGTATCCGCGTGTGGAATCGGGGAAAGTACCATCAGCTTCAGCAATATAATATGAGCTTTCGTTGCGGGTATAGGTTCTCAAAGCTGTTAATTCAATTTTCAATCCAGGGATCGGTTCAAAATTAGCCCTTCCGTTAAAGGTTTCGTTGTGAGTAAGGAGAAAGGGATTATTCTGATAAGTACTGGTTGTTATCCAGCCGTATTCTGTTGCTGCTTTCCTGGCTATATCCTTATCCTGAAACCCAAGGATAAAGGGAAGCCCCGGAGCAAACATTCCTTCTTCTTTTATCATTCCCAAAATACTAGTTTTGGGAGTGTACCCCGGTAATAACGTACCCTGTGTTCTGGAGTAGGAGAAAGAAACATTTTTTAAACCTAGCAGTGCCCGGGTAGTATGTTCAAAGAAAATGATAATGGGGTTAGGACTAACTTCAACGGTGCCTTCGATGAGAACGCGCACATTATTATAGCTGCTGTCGGGGGTAAAACTTATTTTATTCTCGTTTACAATTTCATTTTTACCCTTAATTTCTTTGTTTTCCCCGTCGAAAAATTTCACAACCACTTCTTCAGTCGATAATTTGTGAAAGATTACCCTGGGTTCCCCGGCTCTCAGCACCATATTAGACCGGTCGTACATTACCTTTTTGGTTTTTTTCTTCTGCTGGTTCTTAACATTTACCGGTTGAAGCAGTCGTTTAAAATAGGCTACTTTATTATACAGGGTGGTTAACGTGAATTGTCCGTTTAGTTGCAGGGTATTGGAGTTTTTTATACTGTTACCAATGTTGTATTCGTTTATTGGCGCTGCATCCCAGGTATAGGAACCCGTATAGCGGATCGACGATGATGTCCAGTCGAGTAAAGGTATTTTGTTTAAAGGAAGCGTATAGGTAAGGTTAATGTCATGGAAATACTGAGTAGTGCGTCCGAATCGGGTGATTTCTTTCCATACAGCGTCTTTCCATTTTTCATATTCACTTTTCATATACCTGTTTACAACCTCAATATCTTCGGGTTCATCTATCCGGGCAAGGTTGGATGCTGTGAAGTCGATTTTGATTGACCTTGTCAGGTCGTAGCTAAGTTCATAATTCCTGTTCCAGAGGAAATCCTTACTTACTGTAGGTGTGATAGTACTCCCAAAACTATTGATATTCCTGAGCGTTATTTCGCGATAATTACGGGTGAGTTCAGTACGGAATCCCATAGATGTTGGCCCAAGGTTGAAATTGAAATCCTTGATAAGCTTTTAAATATTTATTATTAAATATTTTGGTTTTCTGGAAAGGTTGAATTGTTTTTTGGGCGGCCGGTAAAATTATACATTATACCACCATGATAACGTTTATCAATACTCCTTTCGGTGCGGATATTATGACTATAAGTTTCGTTGAAAGCATAGTTGAACGACCAGTTGGATATGTCGTAAAAATGGGGTTTACCATCCATTTTATTTATCCGGACATTGGTAAAGTTTAGGCTTCGCCGCATTACATAATCGCGTGACAATCTGATAATACTGTCGCGTTCGGCTTTATTGGCGGCATTATCCAAGGCGGCTTGCAATGGGATATCAGGATCGAGCGGATTATACTCAGGATCGGTAAACGACTCCGAATAACCTATATACATGGGTATTTGTACGCCCGATTTTTCAGGAAAGAATTTACCTAATTCCAGATTCGATGAAATATCATAGGTGTTTATCTCCTCTTTACTCCGTTCGTTTACTTTCTGATCAATACTTCCAAAACCGGGTTTCAAAGTGCTGCCGGCAATACTAAGGGTTCCCAGGTCGGCAAGTTTGGTTATCACTCTTGCATTAGCGGCCCATCCGCCTTTTTCGTTAAAATTGGTTAATCTTAACTCGTTAACCCAAACTTCGGCGCTACGGGTTGAACCGTGAGTTCCCTTGTTTTTGGGATAACGTATTCCGATCATCATGGTACGTACATTGCTCAGATTAGGGTTACCACAGATATAGTAAGTATAGGGCGTTCCATCAATCTGGTAATCGAAAATTGTGGAATAGGTGATGGTTGTATTGGGTACACGCATTAAATCGTTTCGGGCTTGTTTTACCCGTTGAAAATCCTCGAATGCAAAATCTATCCGGTTTTCGAGTGGCCATACGGCTCTTCGGTCTTCATCACTGTTGTTGCTGTAATTGCTTTTGTGCCGTGTAAGTTTTAAAGGTACTTCTATTTCGTAGTAATTATTGCGGTAATCAGATCCCATTCTGATGAACAGGGTTATTTCATCATCCTTTAAGGAAGATCCCGCTCCTGGAATATCTTCGGCATGAACTTCCATTTGAAGTCGTTTATACTGCCTTACATCCAGGTCCATGGTTTTGTAAGCCGCCCGGGCGTCGCCATTCAAAAGATTGTTGACTTTCAGCACCATCGATTGCTCGTTAAGCTGGGTGAGCTGTGGATTTTGCGGATCGATTACCCGGTCAATTCCCGGAGGTAAAACGTAATTTACCGGCGATTTCTGAGCATTTTCTTCGATATTGACTGATGATATCTCAAAAGTACCTTCCTTTTCTTCAGGAACCGAATAGCTCTGGCCTCCTTCGCGTAAGGAAAGATTGTATTTTCTCCATTCGCCTCTTACCAGTTCCAGTTTTGCAAATCTTAAAATAACAGAGTCCTGAAATCCCTGCATAAACATTCTCATAAACCTGATGGACTTAAAGTCCTGGATGTTGCCAATTGTTTTTCAGGTTCTGTAATGGGTATTCTGAACTGAAACCAGCGGACATTTACAAGGGTATCGGAAGCAGTTTCGGTAGTTACAGAAACAGGGTTCACCACAATATCGGTAATGTAATTGCGGCCCACTTCTCTCAATGCTTCGGGCGAAATATCTACAGAATACTGATAATAGCTTTCACCTTCGCTGATTGTATTGTCGCGGTTTATGTCTTCTGAGTTAGGTAAGCTGGTTCCTGATGCTGTTATGTCGGAATTTGCCTGAAGTGCCGGAGAATTACCTTCGTAGCCGTTATAGCGTTTATATCTTTCGAGAATACCCAGTCTTGCCTGGTCGTAATCCGAACCCCTGTAATAATGGAAATTGTCGTTCGACGGGTCCTGAATTATCTGATCCAATGCAGTTTGATCCGTAACTGTACCCCGGATCGATTCGATAAAGTCGTTAAAGAAATTTCTTTCGTCATCGTCATTCAGCCCATCCAAACCGATATCCTGATATTGCCTGCTGTCGGGGTCATTGTCAAATGAGTTGGTTACTGTTTGAGCGGTAATATCCGGAATTCTTCCCCAGGCTGAGGAGTCTATAGAACCCAGATCTGCCGATTTTGGCAAACCGTTTTCGTACGATTTTCTCGAGTCTTTCAATACATCCTCCGAAACATTTCCAAGGTTGAAGTAAAGTTTACCATTATTAGCACTGGTTGAGTCCATAACAAAAGGATCCATTATCCAAAACTCAATAAACTGCACATTGGCAGCTTCAAAATCATTGGTGAGTACTTCTCTCATAATCCCCGCCCCATCGACGCTGAGGATTGAGCAATTTCCCAAAGGGATCGAGACTGGTATCGTAGTTATACGGGCCCCTTTCTTGTGGATAATAGGCTACATTGAGTACCTGTATATTCGAAGGGAGGTTGCTTGGGTTGGAAACACCCTTGAAAATTTCTTTTTCCTGAACTTCTCTTGTAAACGGATTGGATGTTTGTATATCATTTTTTTGATGTGTTCGGGGTTGCCGATGTATTGCGTAAAACAAAGGATCGATCACATACCAGGCTAGTTTAGCCCGATTATAACCATATCGCAGGTCGTTTGTAAAATCGGCTTCGGGAACATATCACTTTGCCCCTGTGGGGTACTGGCTAGCGACCATGCTGGGTACGACTTCATTTCGTACGATGTTTCACTTCCTTCAAAATCGTCAATGTAGGAGGTACCGGCTTTTTTTATAGCTTTGGAATGGCCAGGGATAAGATGTGCAAATTCTCCTTCGAATGTAATGGTCGAAGGTTCCTTGGTTTGAAGGAAGGGAAGTTTATCAATCAAAGAGGTAAGTAGTTGCGACTCGGTTGTATAAGTTCCGTTAACGCCCCAGATGGTGTTGGAAATAGGTTCATCTCCAATATTTACCTTTTGGGTCAGGGGACGTTCGGAAAGGTGAAGTACTGTACCTCCAATAATAAAATTATCGTTGAACCTGTAATCCAGGTGCGTTCCAACCAGTGTTTTGGTCTGGATATTAAAAAGAGAATTGCTTTCGAGCGAGATTTTGATTGGTGTTCCTGATTCGAGCAAACCCTGGTTGATTATTTTTACCCGTCCAAGCATGTAATCAACAGTATAATCGATGTTTTCGGTAAGTTTCATCCCACCCGCAGTAACTACTACCGATCCTTGCGGAACGTTGGGGGCATTGAGCGAAATTTCGGAACTGGACGAAGACTGGTACCTCCCGGCAATCTTGAATTTATTGCGCTCCGCCTCCAGTTGCGCCTTCGTTTGGGTCGAATCGTAAAGCTCACGGAAAACATATTTTTTTCGTACCAGGGTGTCTACTCCCTTACCTTTCAGGTATTCGTTCAGTGTTTTACCAAATGGTTCCAGCGTGGGGAAGAAAATTCGCCCGTTCGACTGGTTAATAGTTATACCTTCAATAAAGTCAAAAACCCCATCGGGTGAAGGATCCTGCTGACTGTTTATTTTATCCAGTTTAAGCGCCCGTATAAGTATTTGTTTGTCCTTATCTTCAGGGATGTAATTGATGGCGTTGCCTGTTTTATCGTCCTGATAAAGCACATGCAGTTCGAAATCATCGGGCGAAACCTGATATGCTCCAATGGCATATACGTTTTTCATCATTAGTTTCCAGGTAGGGAGCTTTGGTGTTAAATTGGTGGCTTTAATAAGTTTTAGCACCAGGGCTTGGGGAGATGTAATCCCCGAAGTAGACAGTTCCCCCACACGGAAAGTTTTACCATTATAGGTGTATTCATAGGCAACAGCCAGAATTTCGTCCGAATTAAGTGATGTATTCAATGAAATATATCCCAGCTTTTCGTTAAGGGTGAATTCCCGTTCGGTGAGCCTGCGTGCATTCTCTACTTTTCGTAATCCTGACCCGAAAAGAATCCCTGCTTGAAAGCGGGGCAAGAGCTTTTATTACATTTTTAATATCGCGTGCAGCATAGGTATTGATAACCGAATTGTATAATCCGTTAATTTCGTTAAAAGGAACATTAAAAGAAGTATTGGAAGCTCTAAACTCCGGTACTTTATTATGAACCACCTTTTCTCCCAAATCCATAAATGCTACTATGTTTCGGGTATTTTCGTAATTACTGCTTTTATTGGTAACCCAAACCTCAATTTTGGTGATGGTAATATCCGAATTTACAGCCGGCAGGGTCGAAAGGGCCTCTTCGTATTTATTTCTGAAGTGCTGCGACAGGAAAAAGTGCTTGTTGGCATCGTACTTGTCAATCTGCAATTCATACTCTTCCTGCTGGGCTCCTCCTTTCACTTCAATTACACTCGATTCTCCTTTTTGCTGCGAGAGTACAGTGGTCATATAAAGTTTACCGAATTGCATTTCGGTTTTTAATCCAAATAAGCTTTGGCTACCCGTTATAAGCGATCCTGTGAGCGGTAACGAAACATTTCCGGCTTCTATCTTTTTAATAATCTCGTCTTCTTTCCCGTTATACTCAAGTTTGGTTTTATTTTCAAAGTCGAAAGTAGCTTCTGTATTATATTGCACCCCCAGTTTCATTTTATCACCAATGGAACCGGTTACATTCATGGTTATTTTTTCCTGAAAGTCGAAAGTGGTTGTTTTTCTTAGCCTTTCGCTGATATTTGGGTTGTTGATTTTTGAAGTATTTATACCAAAAATAAGTTCGGCCGATCCCTGCGGAACAATATTGATGGTATTTGTACCAAATATTTTATCGAAAGCTTCGCTGCCAACATTAATACTTTTCATGAGGGGCGAACGGCGATCTATAGTTTCGCTTTTACTGCGCTGTGTCCAGTTGTCCTGCTTTATCTTTTGAAATTCGTAAGCTTTATACTCATTGGGAGTCATGGAGTAAGGAAGGCTGTAATCGAGCTT
>JAAUTT010000221.1 GCA_012031335.1 Bacteroidales bacterium
ATTCCTGAGGGGTCAATTTGCCGGAATGACAGTCCCTTTTTGATAAATAAAGGGGTCAGTTTTGTCGGAATGAGGGGTCAATTTGCTAGGAACAGGGGGTCAGTTTGGGTAGGAATATACACGTTGTGCAATTGCTGCTGATGTTGAACTAAACCCGTACTTTTTTATATCATTCTATAAGTCTTAATATCATATACAAAACAAATATTACAAGTCCAGATAAAAATAACAGTCTATCTGATTTTGACATATTTGGTTTCTTTATATTTTTATCAAACACACAATGTGTCTTGATATAATCTATAATCTCCAAGGAGTTTATATAAGCTTTCTCATTAATGATTTCAACAACATTATCAGTTGACTTAATCATAATACCTTTTTGTACACCAAATTTATTGCTAATATATAGATAATCACAGTAAACTATGTTTTCAAGATGAAGAGTCTTAATTTTTGAGCTAAACATTGGCTTTACCACAATGCAATTTTTATCAATCAATAAGGATTTAAATGAAGGAATAATTACTTTTAATATTAACAAACCCATCCAAACAAAAATAAGTGATCCAAAAATCATTAGACCTGAAGTAAAATTCTCCTACATAAAAGAATATAAATAATCCAAATGCCATAAAAATCATAGCTATAAAAACTGAGACTATAAAATCCCAAAATAGAACGCTTTGAAAATTTCGAATTCATCATTAATAAGTTATCAATCGTGTCGCGGTGATTTTTTTAGTATAGCTGCTACCATCCATATAACCTCAGTACCGCAATATCACCATTACCCAACACCTCCCCACCCTTATATCCGTTTGTAAACGTTTGTAACCGTTCGCAAATGCCTCCAGGTGTTTAAAATTAGATGGTATCACTTTCATATCACAGGAAATCATCAGGTTTGTTGTTTCCGGTTGTGCACAATTTTATGCTGTTATTTATCAGCCCCAATTTACAAAATTGAAGGAATAAACGTGCAATACAAAGAGACCTGAAATTAAACTGGTTTTAACCTGTTCGGATATTTCTGAATGGGCAGAACGGTATGCTTGTTACCATGCTGTTTTTTAAGTGCTTTAACCTCCATAAAACTTCACAACCGGAGTTTGCTTCAATTAAACTACAAACATTTATAAAGTTTTATGGAAAAATTTTGAGGAAGGAATTTTATACCTGAGTTTATTTTTTTAGAGTTGTGAAACTGTTACGCGTGTTGCCATCCATAATACTTAAATCTCAATACTTTAATCAATTATTCATCTTTGCTTTGATTTACCTAACCTCTCTATTACCAATAAATCGACCAATAGTTTAATTGGTTTCCCATTTTCATCAAGTCCCCAATATGCAGGGTACAATCCATCTCCTAATCCAGAACTAAACATTATTATATTGTGTTCTTTGTCAATCGGATAATTTAGCCAATCACCATCTTTATAAGTTCCTTCTGGATTATTCCATTTTTAGCAAACTCTCCAGCAAAATAATCGTCATATATATTTTTCTCTGGATTTTTCTTTACAAAATCGCTATAGAAATCTTTGTATGCCTTAAAAGACTCCTTATCCGAAATACAAAGAAGTCCGGCATCTACAGGAAAAAGTCCGTTTGTTGTTTTATCCATTCCCTCTAATAATGAATCATTTGACAAGGCAAATTCCCATGTCGAAGGTATTTTATTGTCAAACTCAATCACTGCATAGGCAATTCTGTAGCCCATATTGCAATTATAAAAATACAAGTACATTTCGTATTGCCCAGGAACAACAGTCTTTTCTATTGGATGGGGATTGTATAATAAAAATGGGTCAGTAATCACAAACTGTCCTGATGTTACTTGTATTTTGCCTAAATGAAATTCATCATATTTGTCATTACTTCTCAAATCGTGAAAATCAGAAAAATCAATCTTGACTTTTTCTCCATTTACAATCTGAGTAGTCTTATATTTTTGTCCGTGTGATTTAAGAATTCCGAAAAACATTAACCCTGCAATTATTATTATTTTTAATTTATCCATTTAGTTCAATGTTTGCAATGTCATTTTTTTAAGGTTGTTGCGTGCTGTGTTTAAACTTTTACCGATATAAAATGTAAATTTCATTGTCAATATACTCAAATCCAATATTTTTTATTCTTCGTCTTGGATTGCAAATACCTCCAGGTGTTTGAAATTAGATGGTATCACTTTCATATCAAAGGAAATCATCAGGTTTGTTGTTTCCGGTTGTGCATAATTTTATGCTGTTAATTATCAGCCCCAATATACAAAATCGAAGGAATAAACACGCAATACAAAGTGACCTGAAATTAAGCAGGCTTTAACCGGTTCGTTTAAATCCTGGCAGGCAAAGACACCCGTCGAATAAAAACTTTATAGGCTTACGGTCATGGAGAACGTCTTATGTGAACTTATCGAAATTTGCTGCCTGATTTTTTGACAAAAATTTGGTTTGACCTTAGAACAGTGTTAGCAGCTGCCACTTTCATTGTTTGTTTTTGTAGAATGCAAATAAATCTTTAGCAAAATCCTCACTATTAAACCATTTTGCATAATCATAACTTTGGTAACCGATTATTTCTCCTGTTTTCTTATCAAATTTTGTTTTTATTCTGGACGCATTATTCTTGTAAAATGCTAGAAAATCTTTCCATTTGGATTCTAATCCTTGAAAATAATTATTTGATGCGGTTTCATAATCTTCAATTTTTTCAGGTTTATATAACAATGTTAACGCATACACTTTTGCATAAACAGATATGTCAACTCTTTGATTTATGTTTTGAACTTTACTTATTTTCTTAAAACACAAATACCCAAAATATGTATTATCTAATTTATTGTCTCTAGTAAAATCATCAAAACTAAGACCTTGCTTAAAAAAACAATCTTTTCTCCCTTGCTTTACTAATCTCACCATTGGATGCATAATACATACGGTAAAGTAAATTTCTTTCTAATACAGCATTTTCTGAGATATAGTTTAAAAATATTCCATCAGCAAATTCTCCTCTTTTACGCTCATAAAGAAATCCATACTTTTGGAATAAATATTTTTGTAATTGTATTTGTAGTTTATCATTTGAAATTTTATCTGCATTGATTACTGGTGTTTGCTTATTTGTTGCTTCAGATATATCATTAATTAACTCAATTTTGCTATCCAAATCATTATTATCTTGAAGAGTAATAATTTTTACAAGCACTTCTTTATTTTGAAATACCCCTTCAACATCACCATTTAAATTTTCAGCATATATTCTACTTAATGTATAAGATGTTTGCCCACCATTAATTATTTGTGGATTTTTAACAATTAATTGAGCCTTATACTTTTGTCCTATTTTTTCATTGATATAAGTTTCATCAGACAACATAGTTATACCATTATTAAATAATGCGAACTCATTGGTTTCAGATTCAATTATAGTTTCTCTTATGGCATTATTTACATATTTTCCTTCATGTCCTAAGTAACTTCTTGGATTATACTTGAGAATAGAATTTTTATATTTATACATTATCCTTCCCAATTCAATTGTCGGAATAAACAAAACGGTAATTTCACATTTACCTTTTTTTGTTTGAACAGTATAGCTTATCTTACTACCAGCATTTTTATTACTTAAGTCAATATTTATGCAGAGGTCTGTAGCATTAAAATATGTCCCTGTAATTACCGGGAAAACAAGTTTATCATAACATTGCTCAAAATCAAAAACTTGACAAGCAAAACCTTCCGTTAGCTTTCTAAGATCACTTTGCTTAATATCATGTAGATTAGCAAGAATTATAATTTGATTTGAATACCGTGCTACTCCTTCTGTGGTTGAAATCTCCCTTTGAAGTTGTTTAATTTTTCCATTATAATCATTCCCTTTTTCATCAGTTGTTTCACCATCGAGTATTCGGTTAACATCCATGACAAGAATTTCTTCTAAACTCATTTGTTTGTTTTCAAAATTTTTTCCATTACTTCTAAAATTTTGATTGAATAAAGTAAATTGTCTTGTTCTCTGAATTTATATAATAACCATCAATGCCTCCATCATATGGGCCGTCGGTAATAAAATGTTCTCGTTCCTCAAAATCAAGCAATCCAAAACTTACTTTTAAAAATAGATGAATAAATGCTCTTGAACGAGTTTGATTTAATGTTTCTTGATCTATACTTGGATTGGGATACTTCTTTGACATTGAAGCAGGAGCTTCCTTTATTATTGTATCAAGTATATTAACTAAAATTTCAAATTTTGTCATATTTATCTTGTGTCTGAGTCTTTTATATGGTTCTAACTAACGTTTTTGTAATACAATAATATCCAGATAATTTAAAATTTTCTTTTCAGCTTTTTTATCCCTCCCAAAAACGTTAGCTCTGGAAGTTTATGTTTCTAATATTTAGAGGATTGCTACTAACGTCCCAATAAACACCATATTGCACTTATTATTATTATCCCCCATGGCCATTCCCCCTCCAAGTCCCCAAAGAACTGGAAAATATAAAATCTATATATTTTTTATTCTGCTTATCCATTAGGTGTTTATGCAGCGTTTGGCCTGGTTTCAGTTAGATTTATGTTGTTGTTTATCACCCCCAATATACAAAATTCCCCATTCGGCGGCCACAAACCTGGGAGTATTATTGATTACTTTTCCCGAAAAAAGATTTCTTCCCACTCCGCATACGAAAGAAATGGTGGAAACAACGAGTATTTACCTTCCTTCGTTAAGCGTTAACTAAGAAGCCATGGGGGGTTTCCTTTCAACCTTATGCGATATGCTTGAACAGTTAGAAGGTTTTCCTTCAATGTTAATAGATAACCTTAAAAGGTTGGAAGGTTTCTATTCAACGATACTAGGTAAACCTGAAGGGTTGGAAGGTTTCTCTTCAATATTAGGAGGTAAGCTTGAAGCGTTAGAAGGTTTTCCTTCAACGTTAAAAGATAAGCTTGAAGCGTTAGAAGGTTTTCCTTCATCGTTATGAGGTAAGCTTGAAGGGTTGGAAGGTTTTCCTTCAACGTTACGAGATAAGCTTGAAGGGTTGGAAGGTTTTGTTTCAACAGTATAAGCTAACATGGATGGGTTGGAAAGTTTCCTTGCAGTGTTAAGAGATAACGCTTCTTCGCCGGAACATACCATATTATTAGGCGCATAATAAATAAAAAGAAAAGTTTTGTCCACAGTCCTCTCCTGATAGCCATCGGGACCACATACGACAGCCAAAGCCAGGATAAATTTTAAAGGTCAGGTTTTTGTGAATCTATATTGGCTGTGGTCCGTGGATAGTGGTCTTCGACTGAATATTATGCATATTAGTTCCACTTCGACAGATTCGTTTGTAAACTTCTGATTAGCCACTAATGCACGAATTATTCCTGGCAAACAGCGTGGGTTTTCGTATAAATTAGTCTTGGCGCACTATGCAATAGTTCATTTCGTTCCTATTGTTTACCCGCGATAAACAGGGAATTTTAATGCATAATATTTAATAACCGAAAACAAGTTTTTGGTGAAAAAACTTTTCATTAGTGCATTAGTGGCAAAAAGGTAATCTGTCAGGTAGAATTAGCTAAACGCCCGTTTCTAAATCTGTGGTCCGTCGTCCGTGGTCTAATTTCCCCTGTATTGGCCATCGTCTGTGGTCCGTCGACTGAGGTCTACCTCCCCATTACAACTTCTTAATCATCATCCTCCTGAACTCAATCCCCTGCCCTTCGCTTTGTAATGCTATAAAACCTTCGGTAAGCGGTTTGCCGTCGACCTTAATGGCTGGATCGAAACCATTTACAACCTCTCCTCCTATTTGTGGTTTTGTGTACTGAAGCACGGTGTCGCCATCGATGATATGGGTAACCAGGGAATCGCGGTAAACAATAAGTTCGCCTTTTACCCATTGGTTCCAGGGATAGTTTTCGACGAGGAATTAACACAATGTTGCGGTTCCATTATCCCTTTAAAGAATATCTCTGTTCCGGGAGAACACATGTTGCCAGTGGGTCGTGGATTGCCATCCCCGGCATCGGCCAGTAACTGAAACTCGACAGAGATAGGCCAGTCCTGCTCTTTCAGGATGGTTTTCGGATCCTGGGAGTGAAACATCACACCGCTGTTGCGATAGGTGTACGATGGAGCATCTTTGAGCCAACCATCGGAAAACCGGTATTCGAACTTCAGATGAAACGAAGAGAATGGCTCTTTATAGAAAAGATGTCCGAAACGATTGTCGAAATCCTTGTAACCGTCGTAATTTACCTGAATGCAACTGTCCTTCACCCGGAAGGTATTGGCATAATTATCGCCCACCTCGTGATGATGGATTTTAACCACCCAGCCATCGAGATCTTTCCCGTTGAAAAGGGATTGCCATTCATCCTGACTATCCGTTGTTTTTTGTGAATTATTACCGCAGGCAGCGATAAGCAGCAGCATTGAAATAAAGAAAGGAAGTTTGTTCATATGGTAGAATGTGTAGTTTATAAATTATCAGGGAAAGATTTGTATAAAATATTCTCATTCAAATATCAAAAAAATAAGTAAACCGCAATGCCCAAGGTTTAGTGATGAATGTTGAATGTTGAATGAATAATGAGAACCAAGAGCCAAGACTAACAGCCGGTATTTCTGGTAATGGCATCAATGCATTGTGACCATTTTTACCAATAACGAGGTTTTAGATGATATTTCGGTTTGGAGGAATGGTTTAAAACATTTTTTGTAAAAAGGATATGGTAAAACGGGATGAAATCACCCTGAAGGGGTGAAATATCAATAGCCCGGGGTTTTAACCCCGGGAAAAGCGAGCAAGATTATCTGTTTCCATCCCTATTCTTTCAATATTTTGAAATATTGTATTCTGTTTCCCGATGTGAGTTTTAAAATGTACCAGTTCGGTGGCAACATGCCTGTATCAACTTGTACCTGGTTGCCGGTAAATTTATCCTGCATGATAACTCTACCGGTTATGTCCGAAATTTCGTAACAGGTTTCATCGGACTGATTGGTGTGAATAGTTAAATAACTGGAAATGGCACCGGAAAAACTGTAAAGGTTTGTTTGAAAACCATTCCTGTATTGTCGACAAATAACTGTA
>JAAUTT010000222.1 GCA_012031335.1 Bacteroidales bacterium
GACGTATTATTCTTTTTCCCATTGTCATAACTTCACAACACTTTATTAGCAAAAGTTCATCGTGTATAGATGGGTCAATTCTGCACATAAGTCTTTGGTCTCCTGTCGAGAAGCACATTTTACCATTTACCATAAATGTAATTCCACGAAACATTTTTTTCTCTTGAACATCTTCCAAATGAACTAATGCTTCACGAACACGCTGTGTCAATATTTCATTTTGTGCCATGATCCTTAATCTTTAGCGAAGCCTGCGTTTCTAAGATGAAAAGTATCGTGAATGTGTCTTATAAAAACAATTTTTCCAACTGTTGATTTTAAAGTGTTCAGCAATTCGCATATTGCCTATTGGTGCAAAATCAAACTCATAAATCAAAATGACTTCATTTTCATTTCCAAGTTCTGTTAACATATGAATATTGGTTGCATTGTCACCAGTAAACTTAACAGCTTGCATAAATGCA
Organism: Bacteroidales bacterium; assembly: GCA_012031335.1. Next base: position 465 of record JAAUTT010000222.1, read on the forward strand.
CTCTTGCTTTCGTAAGCATTTATAGGGCATTTCAAATTTAATATTCTCATCCAAAAGATTTGCTGCCTCTTCATAATTTCTACTTGTCCAATTACAATAGTAAGCTTGTACAATTGCTAATGATGATTTTTCATTTGTCTGTCCCATTATTGTTCTAATTTTTTAAGCACAAAAAAAGTGTTTCTTCGGCTTATTCAGTAACTCAAAAAGCTCAAATAGTAACAATATTAGCTCCATTGGCTTTTGGTGTATACCCAAACTGGCTCTTGAAAAGTTTGATAAAGTGAGAGGTGCTTTGAAAACCACAGTCAAATGCAATTTCATTAACAGTTTTGTTGGTAGTATTAAGTAACTTGGCAGAATGCAAAATGCGTTGTTGGTTTATCCACTGCTTTGGTGATACGTTAAACTGCTTTTTGAAATCACGTTTGAAAGATGCTAAACTTCTCAGGCAAAGTCTGGCGTAATCCTCAATTGATAAGGGTTGAAATAAGTTTGATTTTACTATGTATTCGATATCAATACCTTCTCTATTGATACAAGCAGAAATAAACTGGTTACTTGTCCTTGTTGTCAGCATTTTGAAGTAATAAAAATAGCTCTTGTAATTTTAGGTTTAGTAGTTCCTCTTTGCCTTGAAAGTTTTCAATAAAATAATTGAGATAATAAGACTGGAATTGGCTCAGTAGTCTGTTATATTTTAGAATAGTGTAAGTTATTTCAGTCTTGTTATAAGGTATATTTGTTTGTTTGCAAAAAGTCTGAAGAAATTTGTCAGGAATAAAAATAATCAACGCTTCAAAGCAATCATTGTCGGGAATAAACTCAGAAATAGTGTAAATGCCACGTTTAATAAGTATGAGTTCATTACTTTTGATACAAACCGTATGCCCATCAAAATGAAAATATTTCTTCCCCTTAATAATAAACATCAAAGAATGTTCTGTTAAAAAGCCAACTTGTTTATCAGTTGATTTCTTTACGATATTATGTTTTGCATATGGTGTTTCACCAAACGAAATAAGTGAATCGTCAAAAGTGTTATTTGATATTTGAGGGAACTTTATAAGCATTTTGTATTTCAATTTGCATCTCCTTTTTGATTAGGCTGTCTTGTAAAACTTGCCGCTAACACTATAGTGTTGTATGAAATGTTTTCCTGAATATAACCGGGGTGATTGAATAAAGGAAGATCTTCTTTAAATATCGGTGAATTCCCTAACTCCAGGGACTGGAAAATATTTCATACAACGAGTTGAACGATGCCGGAGTTTCTATGTGCATTCTATCCGGTGGCCAGGGCCAAAATGTCAAGACCTCAGTCGCAGTGATGTTGGTTTGGTTTTGATAGTCGATTGTTTGCATTCTTTTTTAGCTATTTTCTTGTTGATGGAGCATAGTTATCCCTGCCAATAATCAGCGTTTCATTTCAAATCTCCATTTCAAAGAACGTTTACTTTTTTAATTTTTATCAAGGTCCTTCCTTCAATTGTATCAGGCTTTTGTTATGCATTCTCCCCTGTTTACACACCGGGCAATAAGACAAATCCTTTCCGGTAACCATCCTTACTACTTCGAGTCCGTTCAATCCTTCCAATGAGGATAGAAAAGTATCCTTCCCAATGAGTTGGAAGACTATGTCTTTTTTTTCACTGTTGACTGCGGCCAATAAACCATAATAGCGAATCTTATAAAAACCATTTGGTAAGATATGTCGAAAGAAGCGGGAGATAAATTCTTCGGCCTTTAACTTCATATATTTTCCCTTCAAGGCTTTTCGATAATCTTTCCAGCGAAAGGTCACCTCCCCTTTATCAAGTTTTACGATCCTTTGGTTCGAGATTGCCACTCTTTGGGTGTATTCTCCCAGATACCGGACAACTGCATTGGCTCCACCAAAGGCCCTTTTTGAGAATACATTCCAGTTTTTTTGATATAGCTTTTCCTTCAATTCAGCAAAACCAGATAAGTCATCCGGCAATTTTATAGTGCCTGACACTATATGATCTCCGATCATGCGGCATAGTATGGCTCTGAATATCTTCGACAGTGCCTTGACGGGAAGGAAAAACTTCTTGCCTGTTAACACCCATTCTGTATGATCTGAGGATAACCCGCCGCCGGGCACGATCATGTGGATGTGGGGGTGGTAAGTGAGTGCCTGTCCCCAGGTATGCAAAACGGCTACAGCTCCGGTTTCAGCACCAAGAAAGGCAGGATTTGCTGCTGCTTGTTTCAGTGTTGTTGAAGCCGCCTTGAACAGCAGATCGTAACATACGCGTTGGTTGATATAAAAAGTGCTGTGCAATTCTGAGGGAATGGTAAATACAAGATGAAAATACCTGGTGGCAGGTAGCAATGATTTGAGCTTATCTACCCATTGCACTTGTTTGATGTATTGACATTTAGGACAATGTCGATTCCGACAAGAATTATACACAGGTCTTTTGTGCCCACATTGATCGCATTCTTGCAAATGACCGCCCATAAAGGCAGTTCGGCAATTAAGAATGGCCCAATATGCTTTTTGCTGATCGGGACAGAACCGATGTGTTTTGAGGTGTAATAGTTAGGACTTGATCTGACAGTGAGGCATTTTTTGCCTCTAACGAGGCAATGCGTTTTCTAAGGCATTTTCTCCCAAAATGATTTTTAAGGAAGAGGAGGTTTTATCCTCCTCAGAATCATTTCGGTCGATCAGATTATCCCTTACAGGTTGGTCGCCACCAGAGCCTGTTTCCGTTTCATCTGACATAGGCAAAGATACAACATTTTGATAATGATTGTTTAGCTGCTTTTCTTTTGCAAGATGTAAGCTATCATTCCATGTCTGCATTGGTGTTTTACCATAACAATATTTTCCTGAATGAGGGCGGTTGTTGTTATATTCATAAAGCCATAAGTCAAGATCTGCCTGCAACTCTTCAATGCTTTTATAAATCTTTTTTCTAAATGCAATAGCATAAAACTCATCTTGCATAGTGCGATGGAACCGTTCACAAATCCCGTTGGTTTGAGGGCTTTTTGCTTTAGTTTTTGTATGATCAATATCTTCAATGGCTAAATAAAGCTGATACTCGTGATGCTCCCTTGCTCCACAATATTCGGTACCTCTATCGGTTAGGATTCTCATTAATGGGATATTATCTTTTTCGTACAGTGGTATTACACGGTCATTTAAAGTATCGGCAGCGACCAATGCTATTTTGCGATCGTAGAGTTTGGCTGTTGCGACTTTTGCATATGTATCGATAAATGTTTGTTGGTAAATTTTTCCAACACCTTTTATGTAGCCGACATAATATGTGTCCTGAGCACCAAGATAACCTGGATGATAAGTCTCGATTTCACCATGAGCCTGTTTTTCTTCTTTTGCTTTCTCTAATGCTGCAACTTGAGCTTCGGAGAGAATGTAACCTTCTTGAGCAACCTTAGCTTCTAAAGCTTTTAAACGCTTTTTAAATGTTTCTAAATCATGACGTAGCCAAACACAACGAACTCCTGCTGGCGAAATAAAAACTCCATCTTTTTTGAGTTCGTTTGATACGCGAACCTGACCAAGCGCAGGATTATCTACTGCAATAGACACAACTCTTTTTTCAATATCAGATGCTATTCTATTTTTAATGTTTGGCTTTTTTCGACTAAGTTCTTTAAGGGCAGCTTCGCCACCTTCTTCAAACAGCTCTCTGTAACGATAAAATGTATCCCTGCTATAACCAAGATACTTGCATGCTGTTGATACATTCCCTAATTGTTCGGCTAATTGTAGTAGTCCTAATTTACTTTTAATTAATTTTGTTTCTGAATTCATTTCTGACAGTTTTTAAAGGTGAAACTTATTTGTTTATTGATAAATCAAATTTAATTTGTTTTGCCTTTTAACTGTCAGATTAAATCAAAACTATTTCAAATTAGCATCACCTCTACTGCCGCCATTTGATGATGCCGGATAGTGGAGGATGGCAGACTATTATCACCAAAAGGCTGTCAAATAATAGCGTTTTATTCCAGCACAGCCTGTCGGAGCTCATCATAGTCGGCATCTGAGCAGCGCATAAATCCATCGGTGGAATACAATTCCATCATGGTTTTTTTGCCTTCTTCGGTGAGCAGGTATTTGATCAGACCCAGAGATATTTTATAGCTCATTTCGGTAGGCAGGTCTTTGGCAAAAACCACCGGATCATTTGGAATGGGATTGGTAATAGTCAAAATTTTCACTTTCTCTTCCACGTCCGGGTATTTGTCTATAAGTCGTGCCCGGGCATCTCTGATGGTGCCCGTGGAGGTAGGTTCGGAGTAGAATGTGGCTCCGGCATCAGCTATGCCTTCATAAACCATTTTCACTACGGTATCATGTTTACCTGCAAAAACGATTTTACCGGGTTTAACACCGGCATTTTTAATGATCCTTTGCGGAAATAAATATCCTGAGGTAGAAGAACGATCGGTATAGGCGATCGTTTTGCCTTCGAGGTCTTTCAGGCTTTTGATGCCTCTGGAAGCATTGGTTACGATTTGCCCAAAGTAGGTGGACTTGCCATATCTGATTGCTCTCAGCTTGGCGGTCACTCCAAAATCTTCCCTCGCTTTGATGTAGCTCAAGGAATTCATTATACCTATATCGGCCGAGCCTGTGCCGAATGCGGCGATCATATCATCATAATTTTTGGTTACATGCAGCTGGAAGTTATAGCCGGTTTCCCCTGTTAAAAAGTCGATGATCTTCTGCCCGTTTTCATGCACCACTTTTTCATCTACTGAAGGGGTGAAGTAAAAATCAAGTACATCTTTGGATGGTTTGTCCACCTCGGGATTTTTCGGCGTTTCGGTGATCACCGGTATCGACACCTCCGCTTTTTCATCTTTAATATTAGGTGAGGTGCAGACAGGCTAACAGGAAAATTAGCACCGCGAATGTTAAAAAATGTTTCATAAAAGGTCAGTTGGTTTTATGCAAAAATATTGATTTACCCGAATATTTATCGGAATCATACAAAAATAACCTGAAAGAACTTGATAAAACCAGCTCAAAGAATTTCGAGAAATTATTTATAAACCATTTGGAAAACAAGCTGGTGAATCAAATAGAACTGGTGGAAGCTTATTCCAGACGGTCGGAAGATAATGAGTTGATAACCTTTTCGGTAAGTTTATTAACCGGAATGCATGAACAGTTGAATACACTGGTTTCGCTGAGAGATAAAATTGCTGCTAAGTAAAACATTCAGATTTATGAGGAAAACACTACCCTTTAAACCGATTAAATTGTTGATGAAAAACTTAGAAATTATGACAGTATATTATGTTTTAGCAGGATTATTAATATTGGTTTTGATAATCACCCTTTATACCTATAAAGCAACCAAAGAACTGAACGATCATGTAGAATCGTTTAAAACAGAAAAAACTAAAATTCTAAAAGCCGTGACAATAACCAATGATAAAAGCGGAATGGATATATGCTGGTGCGGTTGTTTTACTTGTCATCTGGATTATTGGCTTTTTTATGTATAACGCCGGATATGTGATACATCTATTATTAATTATAGCCATCATGGCCATTGTATTAAGGTTGATCAGAACCAGAGAAGAATAGAGTATAATTTAAAGAATAATCGAAAATTAATTATAAAAGTTATGGATACTGGAAAGGTATTAATAAGTGTAATTGCTGGTGTTGCTGCCGGAGCTTTGGCGGGAGTTCTTTTTGCCCCTGAAAAAGGTTCGGAAACCAGAAAAAGAATGTTACAAAGAGGTGAAAATTATGCCCAAAATATGAAACAAAGATTTTACGGGCTAATTGAAAGTAATATTGGAAAAAGCAAAAGAAGAGGAGAGCCTCAGGATATTGAATTTGATGATATCCAAAGCACAAGAGTAGATCCTCAATATAGTCATAGCTGAAATTTGGTGTTATTGTAATTTGGAAAAGTCCCTGGTGTTTTTGTTCAAACGCCCGGGGCTTTTAACGTTTAGTGAATATAATTGTGCAGTGCAATGTCAATGATTTTGGATATTTCATCTGTATTGAATGGTTTTCCAATGAAGTATTCTGCACCATTGTTTAGGGCTCTCTTTTTATTGGTTTCTGAATTATGCGCAGTAATCATTAATATTTTAGACTCAGGATATTTTTTCTTTCAGAGAGGGAATAAAATCAATACCAATACCATCTGGTAAATGATTATCAAGAAAAATAATGGATGGGTGGTATTTTGAGAAGCTGTTTCTTGCTTCGGCCAAAGAATTAACGTATACCGATTGAATATTTTTGTTTTTAAGTATCAAAGTCAATAAAAAACAAATATCTACATCATCGTCAATTATTAAAGCTCCGATTTTTTTATATCTATTGTACTCACTTCAGTTAAATTAGCGCTTATTTTATTCTATTACAATATTAGTTCCAAATTTTTTAAGTTTTGTTTTTGGTTTATTTTGAATAATTAAGCTACGCTTAAGTAAGGTTTAAAAGTAAATTAAAAACAATTAATTTTAAATTATGTTTTCGGAAATTTAAAGACTTTTAATAAATAGACAAGGGCGGGTAAAATTATCATTATCCCAACCAGCAATGCATAAACCAGGTATTTTAAAGTTAATGCGGGT
>JAAUTT010000223.1 GCA_012031335.1 Bacteroidales bacterium
TATACAAAGGTTTTAAATGTAGACCCGGGTTGTCTTTTTGCTTGTTTTACATGGTCGTACTTGAAATAATCGAAATTGATATCGCCCACCCATGTAAGTACATGCCCTGTAGTTGGATCCATGGATAAAAGGCGCATGAAGAAAACGTTTGTAATATTTTAAGGAATCGAGAAAACTAAAATTTACTGTTTTTTTTCCGTTCCAAGAAAACACCTTCATTTTACGTTTCTGGTTAAGGTAAAAATCAATACTGTCCTTATTATCTCCAAATCTGCGTTTCAAATTTTTATAAAAAGGTTCCTGCTCAACAATATTATCTATAAAACCTGCCATCTCATTCCCTTTTTCATCAATCCACGGATTTTTATCCCTGTAAAGCTGATCGAAGTTTCGCTGAAGCTGTTTCATATGTTCATTTACAGCTTGTTTGGCATATTCCTGCATCCGCGAGTCGATGGTTGTATAAACTTTCAACCCGTCGCGGTATAAGTCGTAATCGTTTTCTTTAAGCCAATCCTGAAGATAGCGCGATACAGCCTCCTGAAAATAGTTTGCCCGTCCATCCTTTCTATCAGGTGTATAATTTAGTTTCAAAGGTCTTTTGGAGAGATTTTTAAATTCTTTTTCAGTAATAAGTTCATATTTTAAAAGCTGCGAAAGCACAACATTTCTGCGTCGCAGCGAATTTTTAGGATTCAGAACCGGACTATAATAAGTAGGAGCTTTAAGCATTCCTACAAGCGTGGCACATTGTATCTGATTCAGCTTTGCGGGAGTTGTGTTAAAGTATACACGGGCGGCGGTATGGATGCCATATGCATTACTGCCAAAATCTACTGTATTGAGATACATAGTAAGGATTTCTTCCTTCGTATAAAATAGTTCTATCTTAATAGCATTATCCCACTCTTTGGTTTTGTAAATGATAGTTCTGAGGCCGGGAACATGCCCCAACAGTCCGCGGGAATAATTAGTTCGGGTCTTATAAAGGTTTTTTACTAATTGCTGGGTTATAGTGCTTGCACCACGTTTTTTACCTTTTAACATATACCAAACCACCGAAAACGAGGAGCGAATATCAATTCCATGGTGGTTATAAAAACGCACATCTTCGGTGGCTATCAGAGTATTAATAAGCAAAGGTGAAATATCCTCGTATTCAACAGGTTTACGGTTTATATCATAGTATTTTCCCAGAAGTTTACCATCGGAAGCATATAATTCGGATGTGATTTCATATTTAGGATCGTTTAGGTCTCCTATTCGTGGTGAGCGGCCAAAAAGCCACAGAAGATTAATATCAACTGCAATGATATAAAGAATAAAAAAACCAAATGCCATTAACGAATAAATAAGATACCGTTGAATTTTCGGCCGGCGTTTTACACCAGCTTTAAAGTTGTGGTATTTAGAATAGGCTGTTTTAAAATATTTCTTAATTACAGAAGAATAACTACTTCCCGATTGCATATTTTTTTAAAAAGAAGTGCGAAGGTACAAATATCGTTCCAGTTGTAAGTGCATTATTTTATGATTAATTATCCCTTATGGTTTATAGTAAATTGTACATAATTTAACAAGCTTGTATCCAAAATGATTCCATGTTTTTTTAAAAAATTGTTCAGAAAGGATAACCTATAGCAAAATGAAACACAGCATCCTTATCTGAGGCAGCGCTGATTCTTTTGGGTGAATGAAGCGGAAAGCCGACATCGACACGAATGATAAAATAGGGATTGAGATAACGAATTCCGGTTCCCCATCCAATTGCCAGCTGTTTCAGAAAAGTATCGGCATTAAATTCTGCTCCGATACGTTCAATATCTTCACTGGCAAGCCATATATTCCCAGCATCAAGGAACAAGGCCCATTCAAACATACGCGAGAGTTTAAATCTGTTTTCAAGATTCGCCAGCAGCATTATTTCGCCGCTGTGATTTATAAGTGCTTCATCGGAGGCATTTTCTTTAGCATAAGCTCCCGGCCCTACTGAACGAAACCTGAATGCTCTCAGGTTATTTGCTCCTCCAAGATAATACTGTTTAATACCGGGAAGAGCACCCGAATTGCCAACCGGTAAGCCTATTCCGGCACCTATGCGCGCAGCTAGTCTGTCTTTCCGCGATATGTCCAGATACATCCTGTAATCAACCGTTGTTTTAACATATTGTGCATAAGCTGTTCCCAAAAACTTCAGAGGCTCTGCTTCGGTCTCTTTTTTCCCCGAAATTCGCTGTATTCCGTAAAGAAGATTTCCTGCCACATCCAAAGATCCTGTAAAAGCAGTTTTGAATCTGCGGGGGTCATTATCGGGCACACCATACCTGTATGTGTAGTTAGTCCCGATTAGAAACTGATCGGAGAAACTTTGTTCAAGCAGGGAATTTTCTGCCAGCATATTGTTAAATTTTGTGGTACTGTTTAACAGATGCTGAAAAGTAATATCAATGATATTAAGTTCATGATTGCGAAAAGCTGACTCAGCCCAATGATATCCATATAAAAGTCGGAAAAAAGACATCTTATAGAACTGCATCTGATTTATAAACCGTGACTCCAGCATTATGCTATTATTAGGGACATATTTGGCAGATACCAGCGAAGGATTTAGCAGTAAAAATCTTGGAAACCTCAGTTCGGCCGAAGCCCCCAATTCATAATTATAATTACCGAGGAATTGATCGTCCTTTTTGGAGAGCCATGCCTCAATACTACTGTTAGCTTTGATTATCAACTGCTCTCCTCCGCCAAGCAAATTACGGTTGGTAAGTGATACTTCAGCACCGGGTCCGGCAAAATCGTTCGATTTGGCAACTAAATTTACTTCGGACTTAAAATTGAGTAATTCATTGGGTGTCAGATTTACGGTAACATTGGCAAAATTGGGTCGGGAAGAATCGCGCGACACATCCAGACTGGCATATTTAAAAGCTGCAAGGGAGGAAATGTTTTTATTTGTAATTCTATAGTTATCAGTGGTAAGAAGTTCACCTTCATCAAATAATAAAAGATGACGCAGATGTTTTGGTTTGAAATAATTACCTGTAAAAAAACTAACACCTTTATATTTTACAGCATCCATTCTTGTGATTGAGTCTGTTACTGAATTATCAATAACCTTTATGTTGTTCACATTCCATGCCTTAAGAACAGGTTTATCAATACCTGATTTAATGGTGAGATGGAGATCCATTTTCCGGCCTTTGTTTATGGTATCTCCACGAAACAAAAGATAATCGGGTGAGAAATAGAAATAACCCTTATTTTTCAGAATTTTGTCAATACGAACTCTTTCTTCCTTTAATTTTTCAAGATTATACTGATCGCCTGTTTTAACCAGACTTTCATTTTTAAGTGAGTCTATGTAAAACAACATGGTGGAATCGGTTATGTCGATTTCAACTTTATCAATAAAATAAGGTGGTTCCACATAACAATGGTAAACAACCTTACGTTGCTGTTTGCCCATTTTTGTTTCTATAATCTCAGTTTTGACACGTGAATCAAGAAACCCATTCGCTTTTATGACAGTGTGGAGCGACCGGCTACTTCATCCACCGGCACATCTGTCATCAAAACAGGACGCTCCCCATACGTATTACCAATAAAATTACCTTCTTTCTTTTTTGGATTACCAAAAACACTATATACCCATAGTTTCAGGGGTATACCCAGAATACGCCGGTTAGGCAAGGGATAGGTCTCCTCTTTGAGCAGTTTTTCAAGTTTCTTTTTTCCCTGAATTACCGTATCGGCATGTACTTCAACCTTCGATCCAGCAAAAAGGTATTCATCATCCTCCAATAACCGGGAACTGATACAGGAATTTAAAATGAGTATAACGGACAGAACAATGGTTACCGGCCGTATACCAGAAAGAGCTAAAATACCTTTGTATACCAGGTTATTTATTCTCATTTTCTGTTGGTTGATTCTCAGTTATAACTTTGGGTTCATCAGGCTTTCGGCTAAATAATTCCGATAATTTGTTAAAATTTTTCTGATAAAGTATACCAGTTCCTGTACTGATTACCTTTCCTTCTACAAGTCCCCGGTATTCACTTCTTCTGAAGGCACTTACGCTCAGTGTCCGCGATTTATTAAGGATATAACCTATTTTGAATTCAGGACTGATACGGTCGGTAAAAGATTGTTGTTGTTCATTCTCATCAGCCTGAAGCACCACAGTAGCCCCAAGCTGAATATCCACTTTGTTCTGGTCAAGTTTTTTTGAGGCGGCAATTTGCATTTCGGTGCGGGAATTATCTTCGGAGACTCCACCATAATTATCGTACGACTCAAGGTCAAAATGAAGGTCGACGAAACTGATTTTTTGTCGCACAAACTGATTAAGCGCATTGGAAATAATAGCATTGGTCCCACCTTGTCCGCTCGAAAAAACTCCAGCCAGATTGTCAAAGCCGAAACTTCCGAAAAGTAGCAAGGTCATTGCCCTTTGATTAAGCTCGGACTCATTGGAATTAATTTCCTGAAGTTTAGCAGCTACGAGACCATTATTAACTCCCTCAAATTCGCGTGGTAAGGACAAACGGAACTGAAATGATGGTTCGGCGAGTGTTCCTGATATGATCATATTTACCAGGAATGGCAATGTACTTGAAGACCCATTTCCTTCCTCGTTAAGCAATTGAGATGGCGAGGTCCGTACCTCATAAATGGCTCTCAGATTTAGTTCGGGTTCCGATAAACTGCCATACCAACAATAAAACTGCTGTCGGCTATTTCAAATCTTCTTTTAATACCCGAAAGACTTAAAGTATAATCGCCTCCCGAAATGTTAAGTCTGCCGGTTAGTTCTGGCGATTGAAAAGGACGCTGTATCATTGAAAATTTACCGCTGGCAGTCATGTTCAATCCCAGGTTACGACCAGGATCAGTTATAATTGTTACCTGAGTATTTTCACTCAGCGTAATATTCGAATTCAACCTCAGATTATCCATCAGTGAAGGAGCCTGGTCCTCTTCTTCGGGAGCAGGTTCTGCGCCAATAAATTCAATGACACCCTCCTCCGTTAGAGTGGAAGCCTGTTTGGTAATTTTGTAAAAAAACCTCGACCCATTATCAATATTAATATCAGCTCTTACTGTTGGAATATTTCAGTAGCCGAAACATCTATATCACTTGTAATTAAAACCCTGTTATCCTGGCCAGGAAGATTATCTGGCGGACCCTGGTAGGCTAAAAATCTATCCGACTGGATGTTAAGATTGTAATTTAGATTATTCAAACTGGCCATCGTAACATTTCCATCTATGGTTAGATTTCGACCTTCAGCATCTTTCACCGTAAATTTATCGAATCGAACCTGATTACCCTCAAAAAATATACGCTGTTTATCTATGGCAAATTCCGACTGAATTGCTTCGATAAAAGCTGCGGTTTTATCAAAACTGATATCGCCCGTAATTCCGGGTTATTAAAAGATCCCTTCAGATTCAAAGTAGCATTGATAAATCCTGAAGCATCCGAAATAACATCGGCAATGAGAGGCTGAATTGCAGCAAGGTCCATATCTTTGGCCGAAAGGTTCAGGTCCATTGGAATTTCTTTTGTTAATCCATAGGTTCCCTTAAGGTTAAAAAGCATGTTTTTTTGACCAAAATCGACATTTAAAGCAGCAATATCGTTATTTTCCAAATTGCTTGCATCAATATTCAGGTTACCCAGAATTTTCTCCTGTACAATAATATCCGAAATATTGAAATTGACATCGAACACCGGAACCGGTCGGGCAAAAAGATTGGTTGCCATGATGTCTCCGTCTATTTTTCCCGTAATAAAGGAGGTATCGCCTTTCATCAATTCCGAAACAAGCGCCAGACTTAGATTTTTAAAGGATGCGACCAGTTTTTCAGGTCTTTGAGCATCGCTTAGCAGTGATATCAGCTTTTCATCGGAACTTAATTTAACCTGGTCGAATACAATATTTTTATTTTTAATATAAGTTTTGTTTTGCTTGTCTACGTTCCAATCTTGATAATTCAGCAATAAAGGCTCCTCCAACACCACATTGAGCTCGGGGTTCCCGGGCTCCATTGTAAAACCAATATTGAACCATTTCTTATCACTGGCATTTGAAAAAGCAATTCTTGTATTAAGGTCGCCAGCTTTGAGATTACTTTCCAGAGAAAGGTCGTGAATGGTTTGAACATTATTTTTAAGCGCCTGGGTTTTAAAATCTATCTTAAATGAGGAATCTTTACCGGCAGCTTCAAGGTTAAGGTCTTCGATTTCGATGTCGTTATATACAAGATTTTCTATTCCGGCATGTACGGAGAAATTATCATCCCTGAAATCTGCGGTAATTTTCGCTTCTTTCGGCATAGTAATGTTCAGGTTCATAAAATCGTTTAACACCGATGGATCTTTGAAAGTAAGCCCTGCATTGAAAAATTTATCCGAATAATTTACCGAATCGGAAGTTTCTGTTAAAAAATACCGGTTGAAATAAGCTTTCATCATACCTGGCAATTCCTGAAACGATACATTGCCATTGAATGACGCGGTACCGAAATTACTCGCCAACCTGGCGGTTACACTATCGCCCATCACCGCGTACTTTATACTCGTTTTTGTTTTTATTTTATCGCGCGGTGTTTGAACATCAACAAGAAGAGTATCTGTGAAAACTCCATACGATTGGTATCTGTGCTGTTAAAAGAGCCATCAATAACTGCTGATAACGAGATGGTGTCTTTTATCATACCCATTGCATAAAGATCGAGGTGGTAAATATGTGTATTTAGATGAAGGTTTGTAACAGCTCCTAAATGTCCGTTAAGGTTAAGGTTCATACGTGCCAGAGGATCTTCGGTTATCAGATTTATGTTTACCTGTCCTTGTTGTATATTGCCACTGAGTTGCGTGTTTTGGTACCTTTTCCCTTTATATGTAAGATAAGGTATGGTCAAATCCATTCCCGTGTGCATGGAATCGGGATTGAATCCAATGCCTGTAGCTTGCATCCGGGCTGTGATTATACCCATATCTTGATTTCCTGCAAAAAATCCGGCATTTAAATTATCCAGACCGACGTTAATTTTATAAGCGG
>JAAUTT010000224.1 GCA_012031335.1 Bacteroidales bacterium
GGGAGCCATATTTTTGAATTTCCCCCAACCATTTATCCGAAAACTTTCTTTAGAAACTGATGACGAAAAAATTGCCCTTTTTTTTCCCCTATGCCTGGAATTACTATTTTCCCTGGAACGATTATGAAAAGCGTATTAGGGAGAAATTTCAGAATTTGGGTCATCAGTTAGTATCGGTGCATCATTCATCAGATCCTGTAAAATCAATTGAAGATGCAGAGGTAATTGTTATAGGAGGAGGAAATACATTCAATCTGATTTACTGGATCAAAAAATTAAATTTGATTGAACCAATCAGAAAAAAAAGTGTTAAACGGAACACCTTATATTGGATGGAGCGCCGGATCAAAATGTGGCTTGTCCCACTATATGTACTACCAACGATATGCCGGTAATACAGCCTTTTTCATTTCAGGCTCTGGATATTCTTAATTTTCAAATTATCCTCATTATACCGAAGGGGTCATTCCAAACCATGGTGGTGAAACCAGGGAAGCCAGGCTATTCGAATATCTCGAAATTAATCAGGACAAGAAAGTACTAGGTTTAAGAGAAGGATCGTTAATTGAGTGTATTGATAATAATGCTTCATTGCAAGGTGGAAATGGTGGCAGATTATTTCAGTATGGTAAAACACCGGTCGACTTTCAGCCCGGTGCCTCATTGTCATTTTTATTTAAGTAAATTTCAATGATCATTTCGGGTAAATCGAGAAAAATTCTTTATATACTGGGCATTTGCATTGGATTGTGTATAACATCCATGGTTTTCATTTCATTTTTATTTGGTGAAAAAATCACTGATTTTGTAATCAAAAAAATCAATGATAATCTGAACACTGAAATTTCAGTGTTAAAAGCAGATTTTTCTATTTTTCGAAGATTCCCGAATGCTGCTGTAATATTTTCTGAAGTTGTAATAAAACCTAACAAGGATTTTACTCCCGATGAAGCAAAACATTTAAATCTTAGCCTGATTGAGTGTAAAAAATTTATGTTGAATAAACATATTTAAACTACTTTTAATAATTACTCGATACGACGTATAGTTGCCGAAGATGGTGAGCTAAATCTGGTTATAAATAAAACGGGCATTCAAAATTTTGATGTTTTCAAAAAGAGTGAGAACAAAAATGGCTCAAAAACTTCTGTAGATCTGTCTGGCATTTTATTAAATAATTTCCGGTACAGATATCTCGATGTAAAACACGATATTGATCTGAATGGATTAGCTCATAAGTTGAATTTAAAGGGACCAATTCGCGATGATCAATATGCTTTTAATATTTCTTTCGACATTTTGTCCAGAAGCGCATTGGTTAAGAGTGTCGAATATCTTAAAAACCGGAAAGCAAACTCTCAACTGGAACTGAAAAAACAGGGAGATATTTATCGTATTGAAACTCCAAACCTTGAAATTGAAGGTATTGAGATGGATTTCAAAATGATTTTTTCTCAAATGATAAATCTGAAATTGATTTACTGGCCAAAGCCTCGGATATTAGTCTTGCAGGGTTTCAAAGGCTTATACCCGATGATTATCAGAAGTATATTAGCAATTTTGAAAGTAAAGGTAAAACTAATTTTATACTCTCCATAAAGGGTAAAACATATGGTGATTTTTTACCACATATTGACTTAAGTTTTCAAATAAAAAACGGATCAATACTTCAGAACAGGAATAAAATAAAGCTTACATCCATTGGTTGTTCGGGAAAATAATTCCAATGGTAAAAGTAACAATGCCGCATCCAGTTCCCTTCTGATATATAATTTTACATCTTCTCTGGGTCAGGGAAAAATATCCGGAGATTTCAGTTACAAAAACTTTGATGCTCCATCTGTCGGAATTAAACTGAATTCCATGATTGATCTGGGAAGTATCCGAAAGTTTCTTGCGATCGACACCATCGAAAATCTTGAAGGCAAGCTTCGGACGGACATCGATTTTCAGGCCGGATTCAGTAATTCAGACGTATTTAACCGCAAAAATTTAAGAAGTTTAAGTATAAACGGGAATGCTAAAATTGTTGACGCACAGTTAAAATTAAAGGGTTCAAATTATTTATACCGCGATATCAATAGTGAAATATTATTGGGCAATAATATTCAATTTGAAAGTCTGTCACTCAAAATTGACGAAAACGATTTTTTATCCGGGGAAGCCTGATTGATGCGGTTCCGTATCTTTTAAATCAGCATAAAACAATAAATCTGAGAGCTGAGTTACGTTCTCAGAATCTTGATCTTTCACGTTATTTTGAAAAATCTCCCGGAAGGACTAATACTACAAAATACGATTCAAGATTACTGTTCCCCGATAATATGCAAGCCGAGTTAAATGTCAGTATTAGTCATTTCACATTAATGAAATTTCATGCATCAGATGTTGTGGCACGTGTAAATTATAAGCCTGGGATGTTTACCTTAAATTCTGCTGTGTTTTCTGCTATGCAAGGTCGTGTTTCAGGTAATGGTGCTGTAATTCTTGATGTTAACAATAACTTAATTGTTAAAGGGACAAACTTCACTAAAAGAAAATCAATATCAAACAACTTTTTTTATTCCTTTTGGCAATTTTGGTCAAAATATTTTGTTGGACAGACATTTAAATGGTTCTTTAACCGGCGAAATTCTTGTATCGAGCGAATGGGACAGAAATATGTACCTGAACAAAAACGCTGTTGAGGTAGAAAGTACCCTTGAAATAGCAAACGGAGAGCTTATCAATTTTGAACCACTTTTAGGGCTTTCAAATTTTATCGCACTTTCGGAATTAAAGGATATTAAATTTTCCAATTTGCGAAATCAGGTTTTTATCAGAAACCAACAGGTTATATTGCCAAATATGGATATTAAATCTTCTGCATTTAATATTTCCGGTAGCGGCATTCATAATTTTGATAATCATTATACTTATAGAATTAATGTATTATTGTCCGAAGTACTTGCCCGTAAAGCCAAACAAAATAAAAAGGAAAATGATGAGTTTGGTATAGTTGAAGATGACGGACTGGGAAAAACAAAAATTCCCCTCATGATTGTTGGTTTTAATGGAGATTATAAAATAACCTATGATACACGTGGTGTAAAAGAGATCGTTAAAGAAAGTATGAAAAGTCAAAAAAGAGAGCTGAGGAGTATATTTAAAGAGGAATTTGGCATGTATAAAAATGATACTACGGCAATAAAACCAAAATCAAATACAAGGTTTAAAGTGGAATGGGAAGAAAATCAAAGCACACAACAAAAGAAGAACAGGGAAAATCTGCAAAAAAGAAAAGAAAACTTTTGAAGAAGAGGAAGGTTTTCAGATTGATGAGATTTGATAAATAAACTTCAATGGAAGGTATAAAAATATATGCTTCGAAGCAGCGATGGAAAATGTTGCTGTTTTTGCTGGCTGTGCTAATTGGTATAGGGTCTTTACTTTACACAAATACACTTGTTAAAACGCTTTCGCAGGAGGAAAGAAAAAAAGTTCAGCTTTGGGCTGAGGCAACTGCACTTTATGTACAGGAGGAATCCAACGACTTGGATATGAGTTTATTTATTACCCAAATTATCCAGAATAATACAACTGTTCCGGTAATTCTTGTGGATGATGAAGGAAAAATGATGTCCAGAAATTTGGATTCTATAAAACTATTAAAACGTGGTTATTTAGAAGAACAACTTGAAGTAATGAAGGAACAAAATCCTCCCATTCAGATAGTTTTAAACAATGGTCAAAAGAATTTTATTTATTTTAAGGAATCAACCATCCTTACCAAACTAACATGGTATCCATATATACAGCTGGCATTAATTATTCTTTTTATACTGGTTGCCTATTTTGCCTTTAGCTCTTCGAGACATGCTGAACAAAATCAGGTTTGGGTTGGATTGTCAAAAGAAACTGCTCATCAGTTGGGAACTCCTGCCTCATCCTTAAGTGCATGGGTTGAGGTTCTGCGATATCATGTTAAAGACGAAGCAATTATTAATGAACTTGAAAAAGACGTTAACCGTTTAAAAATTATCACTGAACGATTTTCAAAAATCGGATCCATGCCGAAAATGGGCCCTGTTAATCTTCGGTTAATCTTAGAAAATGTAATTGATTATATTAAGAATAGAAGTTCGGATAAATCCCAGATTACATTACATTTAAGTAATAATAATATCATAATACCTTTAAATATTTCTTTATTCGAATGGGTAATAGAAAACCTGCTGAAAAACTCGCTCGATGCCATGCAGGGTAAAGGAGTATTAAAAATATCTGTTTCTGAAAATAAAGAAGAGGTTTTTGTTGATATATCCGATTCGGGGAAAGGAATACCTAAAAAACTTTATAAAACTATTTTTAAACCAGGTTACACAACCAAATCTCGGGGGTGGGGTTTAGGATTATCGCTGGCAAAACGGATCATTGAAATGTATCATCGTGGTAAAATTTACGTTTTACACTCCGAGATTGATAAAGGTACAACTATAAGAATCATTCTTAAAAAAGCATTATAGCTGCTGAAATGCTTATATTATTGTTCATTAAGTTTAATATTTTATATTCCTGAAGTGAGTAAAAGAGGTCAATTTGAAATTATGGCTCCGGTAGGTTCCTGGGAATCGTTACAGGCTGCTGTACAGGCAAAAGCCGATTCCGTCTATTTTGGAATCGATAAACTTAATATGCGGTCACAATCTACTGTTAATTTTACTTTCGATGATCTGAATAAGATTACAAAAATCTGCAGGGACAAAGGAATAAAAACATACCTGACTGTAAATTCAGTCATATATGATCAGGATATTCCTGTAATGAAAGAAATTGTTGATGCAGCTAAATTATACAATGTAGATGCTGTAATAGCTTCTGATATTGCTGCAATTCAATATGCCCGAAGTTCTGGAGTTGAAGTTCATATATCTACCCAATTAAATGTGAGTAATATTGAAGCTGTCAGATTTTTTGCCCAATTTGCCGATGTAATAGTTTTAGCAAGAGAATTAAACCTTATTCAGGTAGCTCAAATTTCGAAAGTTATCGAAAATGAGAATATTTGTGGTCCGTCAGGAAAACCGGTTCGCCTTGAAATGTTTGTACATGGTGCTTTGTGCATGGCTATATCAGGGAAATGTTATCTTTCGCTGCACGAATATAATAAGTCTGCCAACAAAGGTTCCTGTCTTCAACTTTGCCGCCGTTCCTACAAGGTCACTGATAAGGAGACAGGCAATGAACTTGAGATAGATAATCAATATATCATGTCTCCAAAAGATTTGTGCACCATCGATTTTTTTAATCTATTAATGGATGCCGGACTAAAAGTATTTAAAATAGAGGGAAGAGCACGTTCGGCCGAGTATGTAAAAACGGTTACCGAATGTTATCGTGAAGCTCTGGAAAGCTGTTTGGAAGGTACCTATTCAACTGAAAAAGCAGTACGATGGAAAAGCAGACTGGCAACAGTGTTTAACAGAGGATTCTGGGATGGATATTATTTAGGAAAAAGGCTGGGAGAATGGAGTAAGGCATATGGATCTGCAGCTACAAAGAAGAAGGTTTACCTGGCGAAGGGGATGAATTATTTCTCTAACTTAAAAGTTGCAGAATTTTTGAATGAAACCGGAAATCTCAGGGTAGGGGATGAGATTATCATTATTGGTCCTACCACCGGAGTAATTGAAACAACTGTAAAGGAAATCAGGGTTGAATTAAGTAGTGTAGATGAAACACAAAAGGGTGAGCGGTTTTCTATTCCTCTGGAACAGGCTATTCGTCGGTCGGATAAATTATATAAAATTATAGAAACACCTTAAAACATTTGAAAATGGTTATTCCAGTATTCCAGGTTGATGCTTTTGCCGAGAAATTGTTTGAAGGTAATCCGGCAGCTGTTTGTCCTTTAGACCAATGGTTATCTGATGAGATTTTACAAAAAATCGCCATGGAAAACAATTTAGCCGAAACTGCCTATATTGTGGAAGAACCAGAGGGATTGCGTATCCGTTGGTTTACACCTTCCGTGGAAGTTGATCTTTGCGGTCATGCCACATTGGCATCAGCACATGTGCTATTCAACCATCTTGGTTTTATGGGCGATGAAATTACTTTTCATTCACGAAGCGGAATACTTAGGGTTTCGAAAACAGGGATAAATTGATGCTCGATTTCCCGAAGATAAAATTGAATCCTGTAATATGGATTTGGAATTTCAGAAAATTTTGGTCCGGAATTGAAGGAAATCTGGAAAGGCAAAACTGATTACATGCTTGTATTTGGTTCTCAAAAGGAAATTGAAAATATGCAGCCTGATTTCAAAGCGGTAAGTTCTATCAGAGCTCGTGGCATAATTGTTACCGCACCTGGAGATACCTGCGATTTTGTATCCAGGTTTTTTGCTCCCCAATCGGGGATTGATGAAGATCCGGTTACGGGTTCCGCTCATACAACCTTATCTGTCTATTGGTCTTCCCGGCTTGCCAAGGCTGAAATGAACGCTATACAACTGTCCTCGCGCAAAGGAAAGCTTATTTGCAGAGTTAACGATGATAGAGTCAAAATATCAGGCAGTTGCATAACCTTTTTTATTGGAGAAATTTACTTACCCAATTGAATTCAAAGAAAATCTGTCCTGATATTAATATTTTGTACTTTTGCATTTATAGTATTAACCTAACTGCATTTTTATGAGTAGAATTAAAATTTTATTTACAGTTTTTGTAATCATATTTTGCAATCGATTACAATCTCAGGAATCCCCATTAAAACTCAACGACAGGGAGTATTTTGAGAAGCCCGGATTGAATGTAATGGTTTTTCAGGATATTTACCCCGAAGGTCATCAGGGTGGGCTGGGTATTATTCAGAATGGTGTGCGTGTGGCTACAAACGGAGATATTCGTCTCGAGCCAACACCAGGCCAGTGGGCGCCAATTCCCCGACAACAAAACAGAGTAGTGGATAAGGCAAATAATGAAATAAGAGTTACCCTTACCTATCCCGATTCATCAAGACATAAAAAGGGTTTTAATCCTATCGATTATCCCGA
>JAAUTT010000225.1 GCA_012031335.1 Bacteroidales bacterium
GTAGCCTCCGCCAACCCCCTCTGATTAAAAAATACTTCGAAAGCATTGTCATTTCGACCGCAGGGAGAAATCTAATATTTTTTAACCGGTCAATGTTATCAAATCAAAATATTTCTATATTTGCATCCCGAAAATGTCTCCTAAGTCGAAACAATTAAAATGGGGAGGAAAAATCAATGCTGAAGTTTAAATTACATATCAAATCCGCCGGAAACGATTCTCTCCGGTAAACGTTAAACAAAATCTGTTAACGTTATAAATCTTATTTTTTATTTTTTGCTGAAGTTGCTTTGCTGCTGCAATCAATTCATATTGTAGTTTCTATTGCTGCTTCGCACTAACATGTTGCATCCGTTTGCGGACTGCAACCAACATAAATTTTTATGGGAAGTGGTAAAATTAAGGCGAAAGACCTTAAATCTATCAATTATATAAACGATCAATCGAGAAGTCTGGCTATTAATATCATGTCCAGGCATTTCAAAACTGTTCCGAAAGAAGAAAAGCTCCGGTTATTGAACGAGGTAAAAGAAAATCCTTCGCAATTCCTGGAACATGAATTTTTAGCTCCGTTAGCGCTGAGCTTCACTGAAAAGGTTGAGTTAAAAACCTTTGAAGAGTTTGAGCTGATGAAGTCCACGGGGTTGCTCAACATCTTCGGACAGAAACATATTGAACACAGTGCCATTCAACAGATGGAACTGGCTATGCAACTGCCTGTGAGCGTCCAGGGAGCTTTAATGCCCGATGCGCATCACGGTTATGGCTTGCCTATCGGGGGTGTGCTGGCTACCCGCAATGCTGTAATTCCGTATGGTGTCGGAATGGATATAGGCTGCCGGATGTCGCTGGTGATATGCAACGCTGGCGCCGATTACCTGAAACGGTACGAATATCAGCTTAAGAAAGCACTGACGGACAACACCCATTTCGGAATAGAAGGACACCTGGAATTTCCACAGGAACACGAAGTACTCGACCGTACAGAGTTTATGGAGACAGCGCTGTTGCGGAAACTTCATGGCAAAGCTGTTAAGCAATTGGGAAGTTCGGGTTCGGGCAATCACTTTGTGGAGTTTGGGATTGTGGAGATGTGGAACGATAATGCTTTTGGCTTACCGGCAGGCAATTATCTTGGTATTCTTGCACACTCCGGTTCTCGGGGGTTAGGAGCAGCCATCGCACAACATTATACCCAACTTGCCATGAAAAACTGTAAGCTGCCAAAACAAGCGCAGCAACTGGCATGGTTCGATCTCGACTCAGAAGCAGGAGTGGAATACTGGCGGGCAATGAACCTGGCCGGCGACTATGCCCGGGCATGTCACGACCGCATCCGCATTAACCTTTGCAAAGCAATGGATCTCGAGGTGATAAAGACCATAGAGAATCATCACAACTTTGCCTGGAGCGAAACTTCGGAAAGTGGAGAAAATATCATTATCCACCGGAAAGGTGCAACACCGGCAAGTTTGGGCGAAGCCGGAATTATTCCCGGAAACATGATTGATCCAGGGTACATTGTCACGGGAATGGGTGAAAAAGCCTCTTTGTGTTCTGCCTCGCACGGCGCCGGACGGAAGATGTCGCGGAACCTGGCTCGCGAAAGTATCACCAGCAGCAGTCTGCTGAAGATGTTGTCAGGTAAAGGAATAACCCTGATTGGCGGAAGTCCGGAAGAGTCGCCGCTTGCATACAAAAACATCGACGACGTAATGAATAATCAGAAGATGCTGGTGAAAACCGAAGGGAAATTTTACCCCCGGATAGTACGAATGAATAAAGAATAATACAATGAACAACGAAATAATAGTGCAGATAACATCGGGACGTGGTCCGGCAGAATGTTGCCGGGCCGTATCTCAGGTGTTGAAGGCTGTGATCCAGGAAACGGTTCGAAATGGATTCAGTTATGAAGTCATTAGCCGCACACCAGGAAGTGAAGCCGGAACATTGGTTTCGGCACTTGTGAAATTTTCGGGTAGTGGTGTTGATGCTTTTATAAAACCCTGGATTGGAACAATTCTTTGGGTGGGACAGAGTCCTTACCGGAAGTTCCATAAGCGGAAAACTGGTATGTGGGAGTAAATCGCATTGAACCAACCCAAATAACCGAATGGAAGGAGCGGGACATTGAATATCAAACGCTCCGCTCATCGGGGCCGGGTGGACAGCATGTGAATAAAACCGAATCGGCGGTAAGAGCTATCCATATTCCTTTGGGATTACAGGTTGCTGCAAGCGACTCCCGTTCGCAGATTCAAAATAAAAAACTTGCCACCGAACGGCTGTATGCAAAGTGGCTGGAGTGGCAGTTATCTGAACTGGCGAAAAAGGAGCAGTCGGAATGGAATAAGCACAATCAGCTCGAAAGAGGAAATCCGGTAAAAGTCTTTCATGACAGGGATTTCAGGTGTGCTTCAGGATTTAAGCCTGACAGTTTTAATGTTTTAAACGATTACAATGGTTACAAAAGATAAGTACAGGTTTATCCTGGAAAAGAAAGCGCTGATTGCAACCATCAGCAAAAATCTGAAAGATGAATTCATAGGGTTGGATGACATTATCGATGAAATCCTGACACTCGTTTCCCCCTGGCTTTTCTTTCCTGAAGTGCAGGTGCGACCTACCATCATCAATCTGTGGGGATTAACCGGTACCGGGAAAACCGCACTTGTAAAGAGATTGGTGGAACTGCTAGACATGAAGACACGGTTTCTGCACCTCGATATGGGTGAATATGCAAGCGAAGGCGGTACATGGATTAAAACAATACTTACCGAGGAGTTGGAGCATTTTCACGAGAAGCCTTCCATCCTGTGTTTCGATGAATTTCAGTTTGCCAGAACACTTGATAACGGCGAAAATGAACTTTCAAGGGATAAAATGAGGGTGTTGTGGGAGATCTTCGATTCAGGTAAAGTTTATTATGAACCTTCGGGCTCGGGAATCTATCTGAAAAGAGCGGAATCGGCCATACAACGTATCCAGAAATGCCTCAGAAAAGGAATGGTGCTTAATAATGGTGAAGTTACCGGTGAACCGGACGAGTTCAAAGCCATCTTCAGCGGGTTCTATTTTGATGTGTACGATCGCTATGGAAAGGAAATCGATTCCGGTTATTTTCTCTCTCAGGATTTTCTGGAAGGTTCGAAAGAACTGTTTATGGATTTGAACATTGCCGATGTGGAGATTCAGGATTTGGTGAAATCGATGAACTTTGAGGAACTTTCCTCATGGCTGTTCAAAGGTGTTCAGAAGCAACTTGCGGTAAAACAACTGGATTTGTCACGAGCGCTTATCTTCATTCTGGGTAACCTGGACGAAGCTTTTTATATGAGTCATGAGCTTAGTCCCGATCTGAATGCCGATGAATTTCATGAAGAAACACTGAAGATAAACATTGCCGATATCAAAAGTGCATTGCAGAAGAGGTTTCGCAACGAGCAGATTGCGCGACTCGGAAACAACCACCTTATTTATCCATGCTTTAACAGTAGCGGATATAAGTTGCTGATCAGGAGAAACCTGGGTCGCATCGGCAGGTATACCGAAGAATTAGCTGGTGTTTCCATCGATTTCGACAGTTCGGTAGTGCAGATAATTTATGATGAAGGAGTGTTTCCTTCACAGGGTGTGCGTCCTGTGCTTACCACCATCAAACAGCTGGTGGAAGCATATATCAGTGTTGTAATCTGCAGAATGGTTGAAACTGCAACGGATGTGAATTCCATATTCTGGAGTTTTGTCGGGAGTACCCATTGTATCATCTTTCTGAATGCTCACGGCGCAAAGGTGGATGAAATTACAATTTCACCTATACTGAAACTACATGAGCTCAGAAAACCTGATAACGATGATGTGCAGTTGCATATTGCCATTCACGAATCGGGTCACGCCATTGTTGCAGCGCTTACCCTGAGAATATTGCCATCGGTTGTGGTAACCAAAACGGTATCGAGTTTTTGCGACGGCTTTTGCAGGGTGAATTATCCTGAAAGGTTAATTACCAGAGAATTGATACGTAAAAAGATCATGATATCGCTGGCTGGATTCGTGGCCGAAAAAATGGTGCTGGGCTTAGAAAATACTTCTGCCGGAGTCGACCATGATATCGAGCGGGCTTCCGAATGGGCTAACCGCGCTATCAAGGAATATGCAATGGGATCGGATCCTGTAAGGATTCATGTAGAAAATTCTGATAACAACGACTTCTTTTTCAACCATGAAAAATATTGCGAAGAAGCGATGGGTCTGATAAGGGAGTGCATGGTAGCCACAGAAAAACTGCTCGAAAGAAATAAACTGTTGCTCCTGAAAATGTCGCAGTACCTTACGTGGCATTCTGTAATGCGTGAAGAGGAGATTGGTGAAATGATCAAATATTATGGCGTGGAGCCTTGGTTGAAAACCGAAGGGTTTATTGCAAAGAACCAGTATTATAAGTTCAAGGAAACAATTCAACAACAAATTGAAGATCTGGAGAAGAAAGAACTTAACCGGATTCCAGCTTATGATTCGGAGATAATTGAAGTTTAACAGTTAAATGGAGATAAAGCCATGTAAGATTATTTATGTCCACAGTCCACTGTCCACAGACGACAGTAAACAGCCAGCTTTTAACTGGTTGCGGTCTTGTGGTCTGATGGCTGTCGTCGTCTTCTTCTTTGTATTTCAGGCTGAAGGCCTGAGACATTATAAGGCAGGGCAACGCCCTGTCTTTATAAATGTAGTGTATAAATTCAGGCTGTAAGCCTGAGACAAGTGAATTTTAAATTATAATCTTATGGAAATAACAGGACGTTATAATAAAGCTGAAGTGTTCACCGATCGGGTGGATGCCGAAGCAACTTCCCAGATATATCAGCTTTTGAACCTTCCTGCATTCGCCGGTTCTCAAATCCGCATCATGCCCGATGTGCATTATGGCAGCGGCGCGGTGGTAGGGTTTACCATGACCATGAACGAATATATCTGTCCGGCTGTGGTTGGTGTGGATATTGGCTGTGGAATAAATGCTTACCAAATTGGCAAAGTTGGCTTTTCTCCACCAGATTTTGATGAGTTCCTCAGAACTTATATTCCGGCGGGCAGAGAAGTAAATTCCTCCAGAAGGGAAAAATATTTTGATCCTTCGGATGAACTCACTTCCTTAATCAACAAGGTAGCTTTAAAAGAATACGACCGCATTGTAAAAGTGTCGGAACGTTGGGAGGAGGTAACCACTTTATAGAAGTTGCCCGCGATGAGGAAGAAAACCTTTGGCTGATCATTCACAGCGGAAGCCGATTTCTGGGATTGCTGGTTTGCAACTATCACCGGACGAGGGCAAGAAATTACCTGAAGGAAAAATATCAGGGAGCCGGGGCGTATCATCACTTTGAATATATGCCCATTGAAACGGAAGGCAAAGAATATCTGGAAGATTTGAAAATCACCCAGCAATTTGCTTCGGACAACCGCCGTGTAATGGCTCAGGTGCTGATCGAAGGCTTTTTTAAAAAGAAGTTTTCAGCTTGTCCTGTTGTGGAAAGTGTGCACAATTATGTTGATTTTACTGATCGGGTAATCCGTAAAGGTGCAATTTCTGCAAGCAAAGATAAAACCGTTGTAATTCCCATAAACATGCGCGATGGCAGTCTTATTGCCCGAGGTAAAGGGAACGCTGATTGGAATTTTTCTGCTCCTCATGGGGCAGGCAGACTCTTGAGCCGTGGTTCGGCAAAAGAGTTGATCTCAATAGCTGAATACAAGGAATCCATGAAAGGAGTCTTCAGCAGTTGTGTAAACGAGTCCATGCTTGACGAATCGCCGATGGTATACAAATCCATGGAAGAAATTACGTCGAGGATTGGCGATACCGTTGAAATTCTTTCGATACTGAAACCGCTGTATAACTATAAAGCAGGGAGTTGATCCCTGCTTTTTGTTCATTTTTGTAATAGTTAAAATTACTCTTCAAACCTGATATTCATCCCCTCAAAGTTCACCGTCATCACCTTGTATTTCTTCATAAAATCCTGGCCAAAGTTGCGACTCTAATCTTAAATGAAAGCAGGAAAAAAGTTGACATTTTGAAATTTGGAATGTTCCTGAAGATTATCCCGGAGAGATAAAATGTCTATAAATAAAGATCAACAATGGGATATGCGACCCGGCCGGGTCGTCAACTTAAAGAGTTTATCATTCAATAGACACATTTATGTGGATGTCTAGGTCGTAGACCTTGAAATAACCTCGTAGAGGTTGCATAGTAAATACTTTAATCAAAAAACTCAAATAAATATTCTTCTTTATATTCAATATAGAATTTCTTCAACATTTCCATATACTCTTCTTTAAACGTCTTTTTCAGATGATGAATTTTTTGGTCCTGAATATATTCATATATGTTATTTAAGTGTGACCTGCTATATGAAAATGCCCCATAGCCATCCTGCCAGGTGAAATTTCCACGTAACATTTTTTGATTATTTATATACAGAGATGAGCTTCTTTTTAGATCTGCAATTAAATCAGAAATGGCTTGTTTGGGATTTAACCCAATCAAAATATGAAGATGATCATACATACCATTTATATTAATAGGCTTATGCCCTTTATTATTTAATAATTGTCCTAAATATGGGTATAATATGTTTTCAATCTGTTGATTTATTAGAGCTTCCCGATTCTTGGGTGAAAAACTAAATGAATATATAGTTGGGAAAAAGATCCGGGTTTCATTGTTTAATATCCAGAATGAAGCGAAAGGTAAAATATATTATTCAACTGTGCAAGGTATACAACCTTGTAGAAGATGTCTGTAATCATTTTTTTACAATTGTGCAAGGTCTACGACCTTGATGTCAAGCCTAAAGTCCTATTATTTTAACAATAATGTTCGGTAAATATAGTATGCAACATCTACTAGGTTGTGGCCTCAATCATATTTATCTATTCTACAATTATGTATTCTTTCCGAGGATATTTTCAACTTCGTAGAAGTTACATAATTGTAGAAAATAAAAAGTAAAGTAGCTTCTGCCAA
>JAAUTT010000226.1 GCA_012031335.1 Bacteroidales bacterium
ACGGTAAAAAATACAAAAAAGTATCTCATACTAACCTTTCGATAAGATATGAGTTATGGATCCTTCAATTAACCTATTATTTTTCAGCCAACAGCCTTTTATAAAGGGCAATCCTTAAAGCTTGCGCCTACCGAAAATTTAAACTGGTTGATACCTGCAAATCTATGTTAACATTTTAAGGCAGAAAGACTCCCTAACAGGTTACTTACCTGTATATCCAAAACATACCTTTGTCGAATGGAGTCCACAAACATGCTTTCTGGTTGCAGGCCTTCAGGCCTTTGTTTGTCCAGGTGTTGCAGGTCTTAAAAATACTATAACTTCCTTTAGCTTCGTAAAAAGCGTCGCTGGTACCATAATTGGCATCGGTTTTAATATGGATAACTTCGCCATTGGAAGTTCTGTCAAACGTATCTTCAATAAAGCCAATCAATTCACGATATTGTTTGTAACTCAGAGTAAGCCTGATACATTTCGGGCCTTCTTGCAAATCCCTTATAAATGTGGTATGCACAGCCGAAGCTCCCAAACCAAAAATTGCTTTTACTGCAGTTTTAAATTTCAAATCGGCCCATGTAGGTGTTTCCATGTAAAACCCTTTATCGCCCCAGCCAAAGCCAATATACTTGTAAATGGTATCATGACTGTTTGTATGCTCATAACGGATTTCGCTACTCCAGTCTTTTAATTTGGTTTAACAGGTACCACCAAATCGGTATGAACACCATTGGAAAGAAGAAAGATAGTGACTTCATCACCCTGTATAACAGTTCGGTTAACAGGAATTATGGACAAAATCAGCGCAACAATAAAATAAAAGAGGACAGTACCAGGCACAGCTAAAATTGAAATAATCAGTACTTTGGCTGATTGACGAAGTCTCATGACTGCTCTTGCTGCAGAATAGAGGCATGATAAGAACACCCATAAAAACCTTTTGGGTTTTTATATTCTTCGATAATGCCTGTTTTCGATGGCTCCCTCGATTTATCAAGCAGCATATTTACATCATCCTCGGTAAGTGGTTTAAAATTGCGGACAATTTTAAGGTCGGCCTGCAGCTCTTCACGTGTTTGAATGCCGCATACAAGGGCGCTCACCGGTAACGACAAAGAGTATCGGCGACATAACTCTGGACTGATATTCAGTTCGCGGGGTAAACGGGCATCCTGACCGGCCAGTGACTTCATCCCCAATGCCGCAATATTACGCTTGGTAAGAACAGGAAGTACTTCCTTCTGAAAGCTCGAATAATGGGCATCGAGAATGTTAAGTGGAAGCTGTACGGTATCCCATTCAAATGGCATATTCAACATGTCGAGGTGAATTTTGGGGTCGCGGTGGCCTGTAAAACCGATATATCTTATTTTACCTGCTTTTTTGGCTTCGAGTAGTGCTTTTAAACCTCCCTTGTCAGTATCAAGAATTCGTTTTCCATCTCCCGGATATTGAATGGCATGAAACTGATAAAGGTCTATATGGTCTGTCTTTAAACGTCGCAGGGCTTCCTCGAGCTGACGTTTTACACCTTCATAATCTCGGGCACATACTTTCGACATTAAAAAAAACCTTATTCCTACGGCTGCTATCTGCCAACGCCTTTCCCATTACCTCTTCAGCACGTCCGTTATGATATTCCCAGGCATTATCCCAAAAAGTAATGCCTTCATCGAGTGCTTCATGCATCAAACGCACACTTTCATCGTCTGTTTTATTAGCTACCGAATCCCAACCGCCATATCCAATAATGGTGATTCTTTCGCCAGTTTTACCCAAAGGCCGGGTAGGTATACCTGTTGAACTGTTTTGTTGCATGCCCATAACTACAGGTCCCAGAGCAACACCTGCCATAATGGTATTTACAAATTCCCTGCGCGACAGTTTTGAATTCATAACTGGTTAAGTTTAAAGGTTTATGAGAGGCAATTTAGGAAATAAAAATTAGTCGGGATAAATTAAATGTAATTAATTGTAAACGATGTATATGATTTTTAGAAAATCAACAATCCATGGCCGAGAACCGAATCAAAGAATAAAACAGATAAAAATGAATTTACTTGGACCTTGCTTTTATCTGTTCAAAAAATTTAGGTAAATTTTCAGGATTATCATCGTAAAGAATAAGTTTACGCTGAGGTGTGTACAAAAAAATGGACGGATACTTCCGGGGTTTAAATTTAATGATGAATTCATTTTTAAGATCAAAAAACAGCATTACATTTTTTTTACCTGTCAGGTTCTTACCGTATTTACTAAGGAAATCGTTTACTTCTTCAGGAGGATCAAGCGTTACAAGATGAATAAAGGTGTTATTGAGATCGGGATACTTTTTATTTATTTGTTGAATTGCGTGACGGCAATGTTCGCAAGTGACATCAAAAAACACAAATAATAACAACTTCTGTGTATCCAGATTTTTACTGGTAAATAAAGATTTATCCTGCCTGAAAAGCGTAAAGTCGGGTATTGTTTCAGCTGGCTGACCTACCAATGGAAATGTTCCAATACAAAAGAAGATAGTCAAAAACAAAAAATACTTCCGAAAACGTTTCATAGTAATGCTTTTAAGTTCCAAAAGTAAATATATAATTTTTGCTGTTATGAATAGTTTGTTAACAAAGAAAGAGAACGTAAAGGTTATTAATTAGTTCAATACATGAAGAATTAAACCCTTTTGCCCACAGAACGCTTTTATTTCCTGTATGGTCTCATTGTCCGGTAAAGGAAAACCATTGTTTTGACTACCCTCCCTGTCTGTTGTCCATTTTAGCCAAAAAATTTCTTCCTGTGCCGGAATCTTTTCGAGAATCATTTTTAATGAATCGGTTCCTGTAACTGCAATTGGATTGGTTCGGACTTCCACCTCCGATTTAGCTCTGTTTGTGCCTGTAAGCACCGAAAAATTCCATATCCCATCAACAGACCAGCTGTATAACTCCCAACCCTTTAAAGAAGATTGAAAAAAAGTGTGTCCATATCAAATTTGGTGAGTATCTCACTATCATTTTTTGATTCTTTGGAACACCCCGGAAGTATTAAAACAACAGCTATCAGAAATAATACTATTTGCAATAAAATGCGTTTCATAGTATGGATATTTGTGGATGAATGTTTATGAGATGTGTTAGAAATAAAAAGGTTGCGTTTGATTTTTCGGAAATCCGAAATTATTCTGCAGTGAAATAATCCACTGACTAACTTTTCGAATATTCAAGCCAAAGTTTCATCAGGGCTAAAGCTTAAATATCTTCAAAATTCTTTGATCACCATTTTATAAACAAGTTTTAAAAGGTAGACACCTGAATTAAGATTTGTTACAGATACTTTTCCGGAATTTGAAATTGAATATATTTCCAAAACATTTTGACCATTCATATCAAAAATGCTTGCCCGGATAACAGGTTCATCTGCCGAAATATTAAAATAATCGTTTAAAAGGGTTTGGATAAATCATTTTATCTATCTCCAACTTGCTGGTTTTTGCACCGGATAGGGATGGCTGGAACAGGGAATTACAATCTCCGGTAAAAGCCGCATCTTTGTACGTAATAATATTATCAGTATAACATCGTAAACGTAAAACGGTACCTTCCATTATAACAATCTTCGATACGCCAAAAAAGTATTTAACCGATCCGATGCGTTCTATTACAGGATAATTTTCGCTTATCCCGGAACGGTTAAATACCCATTCACTTTTATTTGTAGCAGCATTGTAAATTACTTTAAGTTCCTGATCATTCAATTTACATGAGGTAAGGCTATCAACAACATATTCGAACCTTACACAGCTATTGTTTGAACATCCAGGATTTCCCGGCCTTACAATAATTGTATCGCTCTTTTGAACATTCATCAGATAAAGTGGGTAGAAAACCTTAAGGGACCTATCGTAATGATAAACAGTATCGTTGGAATTATAAATACTTTCTTTACTTACTAAGGAAGTATCTATGTAATAAGTCCCATTCGGGTTCATCATACGCGAAATATTACGGATTGCCATTAAGCGGCATTCCTTTCCTGCAACAACGGTATCTTTTTCCGATTTGATATAGGTAAGTATGAGCGGTGAACCCTGCGAAACATCATAAACCCACAATGCTCCAACAGGAGCCCATTGTTGTGAGCGGGCAGACGCAAAACCAAACATCAGAATAATAAAATATAAAATTTTCATTTTCATCTCAGTTCGACTAATTCTGATTTAATGGAACTTTTTGCACTAAATTAATCAATTCTCTAAAAAAAATAAAGTCGCTCCCCATTTTACCGGAAGGCGACTTTACTATATTTTTCAGCATGTTCCCCGCAAATTTCCTTAACGTCCATGCATCCTTCAATTAAAATTCTCTTTTATTTGTTTCCCTGCTCCCGGTACTTTTATTGAATATTAAATTAAAATGTATTTGTATGAGAAATGAAATATATATGGAATTTGTACGATGTTGGCAACACAGATCATCAAAAGGGATAAATCACAATATGCGGGAACAGGTTTTCAAAGAGCTTTATACCTTAATCGCAGAATTGAGAGAAAGTAATCAGTAATTTGAGAAAATTTTTAAATTTATTTAATCTACTAATGTATCACTCTATTTATATGTGCTTTACATTATTTTATAAAAAAACAAAAAAGGATTCGGTTAAAAATTAAGATAAAATTCTCTGGTTAGTTGAATATACTCCTCGGAATAAATATCATGAAATTTATAAATACTCAATTCTGATTTTTGGATGCTTTGAGTTCTGATTTTTGAAAATTGCAGCATTTGCCGGGATATGATTTTTGAGGATAATGTACGGATAAACAATTGTTTCGTACAATTTAATCCATGAATCAAGGCTTCCTGCTCAAACTCCTTGTTTTCTGCAGGAAGAATTACGGCAAATATGCCCTCCGTGTTAAGTAACTGACTTATTTTTTCCAGAAAAGGACCAAAGGGAAGATTTTCGCTATGACGGGCTATAGTTTTATTTCTCCTTATATTTTTGAGTGAATTTGTAAAATAAGGAGGATTAGAAACAATGAGGTCGTATTTAATATTTTTGGCAGGTTGATAGTTGAGAAAGTCGTTTTGAATAATTTCTATTCGATTATTCCACGGCGATGCTAATACATTGTTCCTGGCCTGTAAATATGCTTCTTCATCGATCTCTACAGCATGGATGGTTGCCTGAGTAAACCGCTGTGCCATCATAAGTGCAATTAAGCCGCTACCGGTTCCAATATCAAGGATATACTCTGTAGAATCAACAAAAGCCCAGGATCCCAGCAATACTCCGTCGGTATTCACTTTCATGGCACAGTGGTCGTGCCATACTGTAAACTGTTTAAATCGAAAAAAGGGGTTCGCCATCCAAAATAGTAAATACGAATTGTATCTTTATAATTAAATTTTCCCGGTAATCTATTGAAAATTTTACTCCAATATCTCAATTTATCTAAAATTTTCGAACACTCCCAGTCCAAAAAGTGCAAAGTCGTATTTAACAGGATCTTCGGCATCAAATTTCCTAAGTGCAGAAGTTACTTCCTCCACTGCTCTCCAATCGTTCTGTTTTCTTAAAAGAATGCCAAGTTTTCTCGAAACATTCCCGGTATGCAAGTCTAGCGGCAAATACAAGGCCGATGCGGGTATGTTTTTCCAGATTCCAAAATCAACTCCGTGTTTATCCGATCGGACCATCCAGCGTAGAAACATGTTAAGTCTTTTTGCTGAAGATCCTCTATCCACATCCGAAACATGCTTGGATGTGCGGCAGGCAATGCTGTTTGAAAGAAATGTGCTTCGAAAATCGCTAAGTGTTTGTTTTATATCCCTATTTTTTAAATACGATAGTTCAAAAATTGATTTTAATCCACCTTTTGCTTGATAAATATTCCGGAGTGCCTTTAAAAAGAAGTAGGTATCTTCCTGATTAAAGGTTCGGTGGACAAAATCAGAAGCTTTTAATAAAACTTTATCCGATGCATCCATGATAAAGGAAAAAGGTTCATGAGCCAACAAACCCATTAATTTTCGGCTGTTAACGAGGATGGACTTACGTTGTCCCCAGGCAATGGTAGCTGTAAGAAACCCGGCTATTTCAATATCTTCGGGATTACTGAACAGATGTGGTATCTGAATTGGATCAGTTTCAATAAAAGCCGGCTGGTTATACTGGTTGAATTTAAAATCAAGAAATTCCTTAAGCTCATTAAAAGGAAGGGGTGGATGATTATCCATTATATTCAGTTTCCTGAAATAATTTTACCGTCGGCCATGACTATTTTCCGGTCGGACATGTCGGCCAACGATAAGTCGTGTGTTACAATAACAAATGTTTGCTTGAATTTATCCCGAAGCTCAAAAAATAAACGATGCAGTTCATGTTTATTCTGTGTATCGAGGTTACCCGAAGGTTCGTCGGCAAAAATTACCGAAGGGTTATTGATAAGAGCGCGGGCAACTGCCACGCGTTGCTGCTCACCTCCCGAAAGTTCTTCAGGTTTATGATGTAATCTTTCTTTCAATCCAAGGAAATCCAAAAGTTCGGTAGCTTTCTCTTCGGCTTTTCTTTTGGGAATATTCTGAATAAAGGCAGGAATACAAACGTTTTCGAGCGCAGAAAATTCAGGTAAAAGATGGTGAAACTGAAATACAAATCCTATTGTTGGTTTCGAAACCTGGCGAGTTCTTTTTCACGAAGTTTGCTGATTTCGACATTATTAAAAAATACATTTCCAGAAGAAGGTTTTCCCAATGTTCCCAAAATTTGCAGAAGCGTTGTTTTTCCAGCTCCACTGGCACCAACAATGGAAATCACTTTGCTTTCCTCGATCTCCAGGTCAATACCTTTCAGTACCTGCAGGTTTCCATACCATTTCGTGATTTCAGAGGCTCTGATCATAAATTATGAACTACTCCTTTAGAGAACAGGATTTGAATCGTTAATGGTTTTATTAAAGTCCTGTTTAATTCCCTAATGTCCTGGGCCATTTCCGAACTGTTAACGGTTCCGGTAATATCGTTTTT
>JAAUTT010000227.1 GCA_012031335.1 Bacteroidales bacterium
GAGGTTCAACACCACCAACTGCACAGAAGAGTGCAACAGCTCCGTCAAGAATACGTAATGATCTTTCAACTTCAACAGTGAAGTCTACGTGACCAGGAGTATCAATAATATTAACTTTATATTCTTCTCCATTATAAGTCCAAGCCGCAGTGGTTGCAGCTGAAGTAATGGTTATTCCCCTCTCCTGCTCCTGAACCATCCAGTCCATGGTGGCTGTGCCATCGTGCACCTCACCAAGTTTATAATTTATACCAGTATAATATAGTATCCTTTCGGTGGTGGTGGTTTTACCAGCATCGATGTGGGCCATTATTCCGATATTTCTTGTCTTACTTAAATCTCTGCTCATTCTACAACAACTTCTAACTACAACCTCTAACTAAACTAACTTAATTTAAAACCTGAAATGTGCAAAAGCCTTATTTGCTTCGGCCATTTTGTGCATATCCTCTTTGCGTTTGAATGCTCCACCTTCTTCATTAAAGGCTGCAACAATTTCAGCGGCTAATTTTCGCTCATTGATTTACCACCTCTTTTGCGTGCATAAAGAATAAGATTTTTCATGCTCAAAGCAATTTTCCGATCGGCACGAACCTCAATTGGAACCTGGAAAGTAGCACCCCCAACACGGCGGCTTTTAACCTCCACCTGAGGAGTAATATTTTCAAGAGCTTTTTTCCAAATTTCAAGCGGAGTTTTTTCTGAGTCCTTCATACGAGTGGTAACAGTTTCCATTGCGTCGTAAAATACACTGAAAGCAGTACTTTTCTTTCCGCTGTACATAAGGTTATTGATAAACCTGGTTACCAGAACATCGTTAAACTTTGGATCCGGTAATATGATTCTCTTTTTTGGTTTTGATTTACGCATTCTTAATACCTTTTATATATGTATTATTTTTTCTTTGCTGGAGCACCTTTTGTTGCTGGAGCTGCCTTACCTGCTTTCGGACGTTTAGCACCGTATTTTGAACGGGCTTGCTTACGACCATCTACACCTGCTGCATCGAGTGATCCACGAACAAGGTGGTATCTAACACCAGGCAGGTCTTTTACCCTTCCACCGCGAATTAAAACAATCGAGTGTTCCTGAAGATTGTGACCTTCGCCCGGAATATAGGCGTTTACTTCCTTACTATTAGTAAGCCTTACTCTTGCAACTTTACGCATTGCCGAGTTTGGTTTTTTTGGAGTAGTAGTGTAAACACGTACACATACTCCACGTCTTTGTGGACAAGCATCTAGTGCCGGAGCTTTACTTTTATCAATGAGTTTGGCTCTTCCTTTTCTAACTAACTGCTGAATCGTAGGCATATATATCCTTCAAAAAATTAATGTACTTTCAAAAATGGTTCGCAAAGGTATTCTTTTTTTTTTAATTCCAATATACTTTCATTTTTTTTTGAACAATTTCTTTTTATTGCTGAAAGAGTTCTGCTTATTGAATGTCAGCGATAAATGGAATTTTAAAAAAGCGCACAAAGTTATAATAATTCACATTAATTTAAAATTAATAAAGCTTCTTAATCAAATAATTTTTCAGTCTTACTGTTTACGCTTTTCTTCATTTAGCCTTATATAGGAATCAGTTATTGAAATTTCATTTCAATGTGCTGAAAACAACTATTAACTCAATTTGGTTGGCCATACTCAAATGAATTATAATACCATATATAATAGGTATACCCAATTGCTTCATAATTTGATTTAACAGGCATAGAATATTGATCTGAAAATAGGTGGACATTTACCTTAATTATTTAAATATCAGGAGAAGTAATTATATGTGTTAAGGGACACCCAAGCTGACTTAACACATAATTAATACTACTCTTGCATCTTTAAAAAAAATTTATACTTTTGATATCCTGCTACAATTACAACTATAGTTATTTTTTTATTAAACTAACTTAATTACCTTTTATGAAGACATATTCGACTAATCAGATTAAGAATTTTGCCTTGCTGGGGAATGCTGGGTCCGGGAAAACCACCTTAGCTGAAGCAATGCTTTTTGAAGGAAAAGTAATAGAACGCCGAGGCGAGTGGAAAGCAAAACACTGTATCAGATCATTCTGATATTGAGCACGAAAACTTAAACTCTGTATTTGCATCAGTATTGTATGCTGAATTCAATGATAAGAAATTAAATTTTATAGATTGCCCTGGCGCGGATGATTTTGTAAATGGAACAATTGCTGCCCTCTCGGTTGCTGATACTACCCTAATGGTTTTAAATGCACAAAACGGCGTGGAGGTTGGAACAGAAATTCACTTCCGGCACCTCATGAAAGCCAAAAAAGGAATGATTCTGGTAATAAACCAGCTCGACCACGATAAAGCCAACTTCGATAAAACATTAGAATTGCTAAAGAAAGACTTGATAAAAATCTTGTTCTGGTTCAATATCCTATCAACGAAGGAACCGGATTCAACACTATTATAGATGTACTCATTCAAAAACAATTAAAATTCGACGGAGCGAAGGTAGAGATAACTGATATTCCTGAAGATCAGAAAAGTAAAGCGGATGAAATCAGAAACCAACTTTTGGAGAAAGCTGCAGAGAATGATGAAAAGCTGATGGAAACCTTCTTTGAAAACGGAACCCTAACAGATGATGAGATACGGAAAGGGATAACGCTCGGATTAGTCAACCAGGGTATAGTTCCAGTAATGTGTATATCAGCAAAAAAGAATTTTGGAGTTGCCCGATTAATGGAATTTCTTACCCGGGTATTGCCATCACCCGACGAAATGCCTGGAATGCCAGACGAAAATGGTACAATTGTTAAAATAAGTCCATCGGGCCCATTGTCGATGTTTGTTTTTAAATCGTCCGTTGAACAACACATTGGTGAAGTTAACTACTTTAAAGTAATTACAGGCGAAGTAAGCGAAGGTGTTGATATTACAAATATGAGCACTTCTTCGAAAGAACGGATTTCGCAGATATTTGCCGTTGCAGGAAAAAACAGATCAAAACTGCCTAAAATGGTTGCTGGTGATATAGGTGCAACTGTTAAATTAAAAGGCACAAAAACAAGCCAGACACTTGGAGCGCCCAACAATAGTATTAAATATGCTCCGGTTGCATTTCCCGAACCTAAGTACAGAACAGCAATACGTCCTCTTTCTGAAAATGACGAGGAAAAGCTCGGTGAATCCCTAGGAAGATTATGTTTAGAAGATCCGACAATTATTGTAGAATATTCAAAAGAACTAAAACAGACAATTATACACGGGCAGGGTGAATATCACCTCAATATTATGAAATGGCACCTGGATAATATTTTTAAATTCCAACCGAATTCCTCACTCCAAAAATCCCTTACAGGGAAACTATCACCAAAATTGCTTTAGCCGAATACCGCCATAAAAAACAGTCGGGTGGCGCTGGTCAGTTTGGGGAAGTACATATTGTTATAGAGCCCTATATCGAAGGAGCTCCTGATCCAACTATGTACAAAATAGCAGGCAAAGAGATAAAAGTAAGTGTACGCGACAAGGAAGAGCACAAATTACCATGGGAGGTAAACTCGTATTCTATAATTGTATTGTTGGGGGTAGTATCGATGCCAGGTTTCTTCCTGCAATTCTGAAAGGAATAATGGAAAAAATGGAAGAAGGTCCATTGACAGGTTCGTATGCCCGTGATATTCGTGTTGCAGTGTATGATGGAAAGATGCACCCGGTTGATTCAAATGAAATTTCGTTTAAACTGGCTGGTAGAAATGCTTTCAGGGAAGGTTTTAAAAATGCAGGTCCTAAAATTCTTGAACCAATTTATAATGTAGATGTATGGGTTCCGGCCGAACGCATGGGAGATGTGATGGGCGACCTGCAAACCCGCCGGGCATTGGTTCAGGGTATGGCCAGCGAACATGGATTCGAAAAGATCACAGCCAAAGTACCTCTTTCAGAAATGAACCGATACTCCACTTCATTGAGTTCATTAACGCAGGGAAGAGCCATGTATTCGATGAAATTTTCGGAATATGCGCCTATACCGGGTGAACTTCAAACTGAACTGCTAAAAGCATACGAAAATTCACAACAAAAAGAAGAATAAGCAATTCATTATATCAAAAAAACCGGACAAAACATCCGGTTTTTTTTATTTCAAAAAGGCTGATGCCAGGTCAAATACTTCATTAAAACTTTCATTTACCCTCTCTGAACCAGAAGCAACCGCAGGGAAAGGATCTTCATGTTTATAATCGTAAGGGAAATCGAGCGAATGAACTTTAACCTGGATATTTCTTCCAACACCCTGTAAAGTATTAACTACTTCATAAGGAGGTACAACGGTATCCTTATCAAGGGTGATAGCCATAATACGATTTGCCATTGTCCTTAATTTTTCTTCCCTGACTGTTCTCATGGTTTTATAACTTAACATACTGAGAAAATCCAATCCTTCGGGATGGTTGTCCATAAGATAATGACAAAGTCTTGGGTCCTTTTTAAGATGACTTTCCAAATGTTCTATAACAAAAGAATAAAGCGATACATTCGCCTCACTGTCGATTATAAATTTGGAAACAGGGGACATTCTGTTAAAAACGGCACCTCCGCAAAATATGCACAACCTGGTGTTGGAAAAATAGCCTTTGGGATTATTCATTAACAGAATTTGCGATAAAAGGCTTCCTATTGAATAAGCAAATATATCGATGGTTGCAGAAGAACTAATTTCGCTGTGCTTTCCAAATCGTATCTGTTCTACCAGTTGTATAACGTCGTAAAAAGTTTGAAGCCCCGACCAGAAAAACCGTTGTGGCTTAGCTTGCAGCCTGGTGCTAATGGCAACATTCGAAAGTGTTGAACACAAAATATTTGGGAAAGACTTTCTTCGATATTCACTCACTTCATACATTAAATGGCGGTCGCTCCATTCGTGCGGGGCCCTGTTCATATGAAATGCTATCGGGAAAAGAACCAGTGTTTTACCTGTTTGCTCCGTTAGACGTTTTGCCCAGGGAAGATACTTAAACCAGTGCTTCTCATTAAACCCATGAAACATGAAGATAATTCCTTTGGCTTTACCTTTACCGGCCGGTTTAAAAATATGATACCTGAATTTTCTGTTTTCGAGAACTTCGGAATCGTGAACATCCAGAATTTCATTCACAATTCCGATATTATTGTTGTAATTGTAAGAATCGGAATGTTTTACATGATGCTGAGAACAATAATATTCCTTTTCACCCGGAAGAATACTGGAATTAAGCGATTCAAAATCGCAATTTATCAAATGGGTATAATCGTCAAGAAGAATAGTGTCTTCCTTATAATTAACACAATTTTTCAAGTATCCATGCATTTCGAAATATTCCATAAGGCAGAAAATTTGTTGGGAACTAGCAAATATAAAGAAACGGATTCTTTAAACGGAAATTGCCCGAATAAATAATAGCTAATAATTTTATACACAAAAA
Organism: Bacteroidales bacterium; assembly: GCA_012031335.1. The sequence goes on from JAAUTT010000227.1 coordinate 5,441, forward strand.
GCCCGGGAATAAACATTTCCCGGGCTTTAATTACATTTATTAAGAGAACTTTACTCTACAGGTGAAATTTTAAAACTATAGGAATACTTCTTAGGAAACAACCTGTAACGGCTGTATGGCAAAGCGCCCCAACTATCATCACCACCAACTCCCATTTGAATAAGGTCAAGATTAACATAAACCTTGTCTCGAGGTTCCAGATCAGCCGGATGAATATTCTTTTTCACTGTACCCGGATCCAAATCCTCAATGGCATAAGGGAGCGCACTTATACTCAGATAAGGCATGCCGGTAAATTTCAATCCTTTTCCTGCACCATTGGTTAGTGTAAACCAACGTACATCAGTTTTATTACCAGTTTCCTGTGGACGCACATAGGGTATAAACTGGTCGGCTACTTTACCCGAATAAATACCAACAAAAGATGCAGTATTTCTATCCTGATAATTTTCGTAGGGGCCACGGCCAAACCATTTAAGGTTATCGCAGTCAGCAGGAATACCCATATACATACCAAAACGTGGAAGCTCAGGTAAAGATTTCTTACCTGGATTATAATCGTTTGAAACCACTATTTCACCATTACCCATAATCAGATATTCACTTCGGTAGGTAGATTCAATTTCAGGAAGATTAAAATGGAATATAATTTTCACATCGCCATTATTCAATTTAAGAAGGCTATCGCTAACTACTACCCTGTTTTTACCTGCATCCTTCCAAACTCTTAAACGGTTTTGCATATTATTGCCAAAATCATTATCTGTTGGAGCTCTCCAGAAATTAACCTGCAAACCTTCCTTCACTAGATCGGTACCTTTATGCTGATATCCGGAGAGATTTCCAGCTTTACGGTCTAAAATGACACTAAATCCAGGGCCATTCACCTGGTATTTATCGGCAGTGGTTTTAACCTCTGTTTTAACAGGTTTTGCAGAAGCTGTAATTATTGCAGGACAACTTACTGGAAGTTTATATTGTTCGGATGCAACAACATGACCAGCAGGAACCATTTCTGTTTCTTTTAGTGTTTCGGCATAAAAATTAATAAAATACTCTGTACCCGGTTTAGGTTCAACATTAACTTCATCAATTCTCACAATTGCTGAAGAATGTGGAGCGATATCCAGCGACGGAAGATCACCCTTTTGAACCGAAACCCCATTGGCGAGTATTTCCCAGCGAATTTTAAACTCCTTGGTCGAAATAAAGTCATACATATTTTTAATCTCAAAACGATTAGTTTCGAGGTTAACCGGCCGAATTTTAATGTACTGATATACCTTTTTTACTTCCCAAATACCTGGATGAACCGTACGATCGGGCCAAACCAGTCCATTTGCACAGAAATTAAGGTCGGTATAAGTACCTTCAGGTTCAAAATCGCCACCATAGCCAAAATATTTCCGGCCTTTATCGTTGGTTTTATAAAAACCCTGGTCGACCCAATCCCATATAAATCCACCCTGATGCTGACGATGAGATTCAACAAAATCCCAAAGATCCTGGAAATTACCCGTACTGTTACCCATTGCATGTGCATATTCGACCCATATAAAGGACGATCGGATTGTA